>JAYRQH010000153.1:0-8359 GCA_041910715.1 Bergeyella sp. | reverse complement strand
CCATTATAAGGCGAAAACAATATTACGAGCAAAACAAATCAGTTTTCTCCTCAAATTAAACTAAATATTGTTTTTTCCGACTATATTTGAAAAACAAAATACTCCACTAAACCTGGTACACTTTCTTTTGAAGACGTACAGCCTTTAATGCCTCTGCAAATGTCTCAGATAAATTGGACATATGGTCAATACTGAAATCATCCTCAAATTTCATTTCTTGAGTGTGATAGTAGTACTTGTTCTCACCTTTTACCACAATTTTAAAGATGGATATAGAGCCTCCTTCAGCTGCTACTTCAAAAAGCTTTGTTTGTACGTGCATATTTTAAAGGTTCGCGTATTAGTATGTTTCATGTTGATGGCAATAACCATTCTTGTTTCTTGTTTTATGTTTGCATCGTACTCCCGCTTTGGTCAATCCTCTGCATTGAACGCTAAAACTACTTCCTTTGGCCTCATTTGTTCGAATTCCAAGCCCGGAATTGGGTACACCATTATTGCTAAACTTTGGAAAAGAAGGATTGCATTGCTTGCATGCTGTCAACCCGATAGCAATGGCTTTAGGAACGGATAATTGATGTGAAACATTTTTCACATATCGGCATTGCGCTGTGTGATACTTACCTCCACTGGGTGTGCGATAAACAGTTTGTGCAAATGCAAACCGCATTACACATACAATACATATAAAAAAAAACTTAGAAGAAAAGTTCATAACTTATATAGTTTTACTAAAATTTGATGTATCAGTCCTTTATCACGATAGTAATAATATAAAAAAATCATAAACTAATCTAGCAAATTCATCTAATTTAAATTACTTATAACATAACATTCATTATAGGCACGATGGTGCTGGTTTGCACGTAATGAAGCGAAGCGAAATGGAGGGCAACGTTATTGCGGTTGGCATGTGCGTATAATTGTCATTATGTTACTTGCTGTGGCCAGCGGTGATTTTAAATCAAAAATGTTATTCTGATGAATTGTCAAATGAGATGCGGAATCCTTCTTTGTAGAATTCAGGATTGTCTTTCTGGGTTCCGCTAAGATTTAAGAAAATGTGATGCCCAATTGGAGCATCTGCATTAAGCTATCGGTTCACAATATAATCTACAATTTCCTCGACATCTTCCAGAATCCTTGTGGACGCATGCATTCTTATATAAAATTCCTTTGCTGTAACTTCGTTGTACTGATTTTTTAAAAACACCGGTTTTGAGCTGGAAGACACTTCTATGACTAAAATATCTTTTCCATCAACTTCTGCAATAGTGCCTGTGACCAGTGGTTTCCTACTGCTTCCGAAATAACGGGAAATCAGGTCATCTAACTCCAATAATATTTTATCCTTCTGGCCTGATTCAAACAAGGAATAATCATAATCCAAACCCTGAACTGTACCATCATCTTTCACACCAATAAACAAAATGCCACCATTTGAATTCAAGAAGGAACAGATTATCTTCGCGATGATATACTTGACCTTAATGCTGCCTTTTCCTGTAGCAAAGTTATATACAAGTGTAGGTTTAAATTCTATCTGATTGGATTCCCCTCGGGCAATCATACTTCCGTAATCAATAGTATTGATATAGTACTCCTCGTTGAAACTGGTCCGAGACTCAGTATAACTTTCGAGTGTTATCCAGTTAAAAGGCACTTTGAGGATTGTGCGCATTGCTCCCGATTCTTCATCTTCACCTGATTCCGCATAATCAACACCATAATGGTAGACCGTTTCTGTCAATCCTGCTACCGATATATCAAAATGACTGTACAATTCCAATTCCACCATCTCCAGATTATCAACCATATCCTGCGGATCCACTTCCTGTGAGGATATTCTGTAGATGAGATATTCTAACTGATACTGCTCATTGTGTTTAAAAAAATCCAGTTTTTCCGCAATTTTCTCGTCGGTAAGTATTAAATAAATGCTTATAGATTCCTTAAATGATTCATATTCTTCCGAAATAGAATAAAATTGTACATGCTCCTTGATTTTCTCAATTTTCTCATGAAGGAAACCTGGCTGTGTTATGCTATAGTTACCCTGTTTATTAACAGCTACTCTATTATGTTCCTTCAGGTAAGAAAAATATTCCTCTACTTCTGCAAAAGCTTTAGCCCTATTAGTTAATGGATCATCATCTTTGAACACAGTTTCGATGGCTTTGTTAATAACTTTGTTTTCTTTGGTATATACGATGTATTTAAATACAACTTTGTAATGGAATGGATAATTATCTGTCATTTCTTTTCAATATTAATTTGATAGGATTTGTATGTAATTCAAGGAAGAGAATCTGCGCCAGTATAAGTACCACGCCAGAAGATGCTCTGCCAGTAAATTCCTGATTGATTTCGTCACGGGTTATCTGTCCGTTCTCCAAAATTCTATTGTAGGTCTGTCTAAAGATTTCTATTGGTATACTGCCGGATTTGCCATTTCCTGTTATGCGTTCAATACCGGTATAGTCTATTTTAGTCAGTTTATTTGGTTTTCCCTGGGAATTATATAATGTTGTACCGGCAAGAGGAATGATGTGGGATTTCCAGACTTCAAAGAAATCATTTTCCGCTATTTCCATAATCGCTTCCTGGTTAATAAACTTTTCATCGGGGGTAAGATTAATCACCTCCATTTGAAGTTTTTCGGCAGCCTTTAAAGCATCTTTCCGCACGACTCCATCTGTAACAATTTTGGCTTCAGTACAGTCAAAAAATGCTTTTGCTCCATAGAGTTCCATTACCGCTTTCCTGTTAATTTCCCGAGTATCTCCATACATCTTCACCTGAACCGCTATTTTTACTTCACCTTTACTGGCAAAGAAGTCCACTCCATAATCATTGCTCTGGGATGTCAATACTACATCGTAACCCTTATCTGTAAAGGTTTGCGCAGCGTAAATCTCATATTGTCTTGGTGTCATAAATTAAATACTTAATGTGTAACCGGTTAGGGATTTATGTTTTGATCTTATGTCCGCTATTCTTGTCTTTATCCAACTGATATAATACCTGATCGGCTATTTCGAAGGGGATTTTCTTTTCGTCGCATTTGATGCGCAATTCTGCGAGATATTGCAGATAATATTCAATCTGCTTTTCTATATTAGAGAAATAATTCTTTAAATCTTCATTTCTTAAAAAACGGTAAGCACGCTGGTCAATGATCTGATAGATATTGGGGTTTTTGAATCTTAAGATTGTAGAAGCCATTGGCAATCTTATACCTGGAGTCGCAAGCAGTTTTCTCAGCAGTTCCTTCGTTATATCAATATCCATTTCTTTATCATCCTTACTGATCTGATTCAGGAGATTCAATGTTTCATCGTCCAGTTCAGAATAACGGTTTACTTTCCACAGGACTATTTCGTTAATGGTTTCCTGGGTAAAATCATCAGACAAACTTTCTAATTTTTCTGTCAGTTTCGGTTGATATTTATAGTCTTTCAGTGAAGTATCAATATCACCAACCTCCATCTCACTGATTATTAATTGTTTCTAAAAGGTGTTCTCTGTATTCAGGTGTCATTGTGTTACTTACTTTTAAACATTACGAGTTATAATTTATAAATCTGTATGATTAGATGGCAAATTGAAACGTCCTTCGTTTTCGGGATATAAATCAATCATAAAAAATTTTCTTGAATGTTCCTTATAAAAATACTGTTTTGAATTGTTTAATACCTCGATAAAGTTTCTTTCTTTTTTTCGACGTTCTCTTCTGTTTATGAAATGGTATGGTTTCAATGCCAATTTAGCACGCTCTTTATTTTTTTTAGGATCCAGTTTTTCTTTTATATAATCTTTGTATATTTTTACAAATAGCTCATAAGTATCGATTAATTGCCATTTTTTACTATCAACCGCATTGACTTTAAGAAAATATTCAAAAGCTTTATCAAAATCCCTGCTTATTAAAAACTCTTGATAAAAATCAGTGTACTTTAACAAGATGTCATAATCTGAAACTTCATTATAGGCTCCAATAAAACCTAAAAATGGAGCTGGCTCGCTCAATTGTATATTGAATGAAATCGTTGCACCATGACACACAGCCATTGTTAAAAAGAGATTATTTTTACATCCGCGATTTAATATTGACAACTGCATTGCTAATATGGGATAAGGTATCAAATCTCCATTTTTTAATTTAAGGCCTAATTCTGATCCATGAATTTCCAAATGTAAAATTGGCCTAACACTTTTACCGCATTCAATTGCGATTTTTATCATTGCATCATCAAATTCGGCGCGGTTACTTATATCTAAGTATTCACACGTAAAACTACCGTCACCATACTTTGCAAGTCTACTGATTATATCGTCATATAACTCTGCACCTGTTTTCCTATCTGTCAGTTCAAGAGATTCAATAACAAAAATTTTATTAAAGTTTTTGGAGAAAGAAGCATCCATATTAAATATTGTTATAAAAACCAGAGTTTGTCTTTTCCATAATCCGGAATATCAGGGTCTAAGAAATGTGGAGCGATTTCGGCCACCATCTCAGGATATTTTATCGTTACCGGCAAATTCTGTTGGCTTACAGACTTGAAATATAAGCGGCTAAACTGATACACCTGCATTATAAGTTCCTTAATCTCCGCTGAATCTTTTAACCGTTCAGGATCAGTACACTGAATCTTCCTCTTCACCGGAAAAGGAAATCCGTCAAATACAGAAACTTTTGCACCTTCCCTCCTATTATTGTTGAAGAGTAAATATTTGCTTTCGCCAATCCTAATATATGTACCTCCAATCGGCATCCTATCTTCCGAATTTTCATCAAAAGCTACAATATCCTCCGCTTCCGTTTTATTAATCGAGACAATAAATATGGTATAAGCGCCCCCTAACTTCTCCAGTTCCTTTATGATCGCATCCATTTCATTTTTACTCATCGTCTTATAGAAATGAATGATAATGCGTTCCGGTCTGTCATACAGCGCAGCGTAATCCGCTACCTTATCCGCAATGGAACCCGCAAGTAATTTCACTTCACTTTTAAGAAAATACTCAAAATTCTTAAATTTCCCATTGTTGGAGAAACTGAACGCGCTGCCAATGTACTGTACATCGTCTTCCCTACTTCTCCAAGCACCTATGCCCACGACCAATTCATTCTTTACCGGTTGGGCTAATGCCCAAGGCATCCCTTCCAGTTTAGCGAGAATCGCAATGCCTATGTTCGGTAGACTGTACATCCTTTGTGGTAATAGTCAAGGTAGAGACTTGTCTTTCCACCCTGGTTGCGTTCTCTGAGTGTTACTTTCATATCTGTGATTTTGTTTTCCTGTCAGGGAGTATTGGAGGTTTGTTTCTAGAAACAGATTCTGTTTCTACAACAACAATACAGTAACAAACATACAAAGAAAGACATAAATAACAACTAATCAATCAGAATTAATTTTATATAAAATGCTGATATTAAAGGTTTTTTAGGGGGTATGCGTGTGTAATTACTTCCCGATACAGTACCTAAACATCCTTCTATCCATCAATGTTTAGACCAAGTCGAGGTGTACTTTCTCCGTACAGTTCCAACTTGCTGCAACATCTTTTCAGTGAAGATACCTCCCAACATTTCGTCTTTGCAAAGCACCATGAATAAAAGGTTTTTCATTTTTTTGCTTTTAAAAAAAGTGAAATTTCTAGCAATTTTGTACAGTGTTTGTACTTTTGAATTCTCATATCTAACTACTAATCAAATAGATATTACTTCCCGTCACAGCTTTTTGAAATCCGTACTTCCCGACAGTACACCTCACCTTAACAACAAAAAATCATGATGTAACTTCTTTCACTAATTTTATTTCTTCTTCAAGAATTTTGCTTCTCACTTCCCTGTCGTCATCACAAAGTAACACATGCAAGTCAATAAACTTTTGGGAAATTTGAATGAATCTTTCCGATTGAGTGAACTCTCTTAGCCATTCTGCAAACTCTTGCATATCATTTTGATGATGCTGATATTTAAAGTATTGGGTAAATTCCTGTTCTTCCAAATTCGAGTTTTCGTATTTTCGGATTTCTGTAATAGGTAATTCAAAAAAAGTATCAAAAAGATAGGTATTGCTAAAATAGGTTTGAAATGCTTTCTTTTCCGCTTCCTTCAGTTTGCCTTTTTTGAAAAGAATAATAGTCCACTCGAACAAAAAATCAGGAAAACCAATATCATCTGGGAAGTTTTTTTCAAACCATCGCATATATCGAAGTCCACCTTCCCAATCCTGCAATTTCACATAGAGTTCTGGTGGCAGATAACACAAACCGCGGCTGCCGTCATAAAATCCTCCCCACCGTCGTTTGTCTGCGGCAAGTTCTGCTTTTATTTTCTTGATTTTTAGTTGGATTTTTTCCGCTTGTTTTTCTGTCATCCTTTCTAAAATTTTATCGTATGAAGGCATTAGTTATTGTGTTTGAGCAAGTCAAAAATCTTTTCAGACCTGCATAATCAATAAATCCGAATTCTGCTCTCAATCAAATCAACATTCTCTTTTTCAACACCGTATACCTTTGCTAAAATTTTCCAATTATTCAATGAATTGCTCGTCTTTCGAATAACTTCATTTATTAGCGTTTGTGAAAGTTTTGCTTCCAACCCTAATTTTTCAAGGTGCCTTCGTGTAATATTCTGTCCTTCTCCCATTACCATTGTGCTTTGTTCTCCACCCGGTCCATTAGAAAATATAAGATCGTAAGCAGGCGACAACTTCCATTCACCAAATTCATCCATCAAAAAGCTGAAATTTTTAGCATGGTCGTCTCGATTGTGAGCCATTACATTGAAAACCGCCAATCGGAACATTTTTTCAACCTCTCGAATATCTTTTGTTAGAATTTTGGTTAACGCCAACAAATCTTCATAATCATGAGATGGGAATCTGAAATTACTGTGAAGCAAACCCGCAACTGTATGCATATGGAAGCGTTTATTTTTATCTCGGTCAAATCTTTTTACAGCAAAATAGCCACTTCCTTTTTTTGAAGGAAATAAATGTGTTACAGGCATTTCTATTCCTGCATTTTCTGCCATAATCGAGTACACATATTCAATAGCTCCTGAATCGTTTCCATCCTGTGCATTTGGAAATTTCACAATCCAATGTTCAAAACCATTTTTCAAATCGCCAGTACCGTGAGAAATATTCTTTCTTTTTGAATCAAGACCAATTAACGCTTTTGGTCTTGCTCCTGCAGAAGATCCGTTCAATGCCAAAAGTTCATTGATAACTTCTCCATATTCTCCTTCCAAGACTTGCTCAGTTTGCGATGCCAAAACATCGAGGTTAATTTTTTCGTCAAAACGTTTGGGACTTACATCTGGTTCATACACCAACGCTCCCATTCCGTTTAATCCAACGTACGCTAAACGATCAAGTGGAGTAACATCATTCCGCAAAATTCCTTCAGCTCTCAACATTCTGTCAAAAAGTAGTCTTCCCCAACCATCGGGCAAACTGTCATTGAAAACACCTGCCAAACCTTCAAACGGCATACTAGGAAGTTGAATTACGCCACGTTGGAGAGGAAGTTTTATTGGTGAAATTTCTAAATTTCTTTCAAGGAAAGCGCTATCAAATTCGAAATAGATGATTCCATCACGAATTGCTAATCTTCCGGCTGGTTGAATTTCTTGTCCAAAATTCAATCCTACTTTTAACTCTTTGATTGATGTTCTCATTTCTTACTTCCTCTTTTTCTAACGGTTTTTTCGCCACTTTTGACCACTTCATCAATAGATTTAAAAGCAGGTATTTTAGGCTTTAAGCCATCAATCATCTCTTCTAATCCACCAACAATAGAAAGAATTTTCAGAAAAGATTCCAAAGAAATCATTCCGGTTTGTTCAAATTTTCTCAAAGTGGATAAAGGAACGCCCGATCTTTCTGCTAAACCTTCTTGAGCAAGATCCATCTGTAATCTTCGTTCACGAACATTTTGAACTAAGGTTTTTTGGGCTTTGGAAAGTGATATAAGTAACATTATAAGGGTAATTATTTGTAAATACTTACAATAACTAATAGTATTGTATTACAAATATACGAAAATACAATTGATAATATTGTAACTAAAAACAAGGATAAACGGAAATGAACCGATTATCAATGCAAAATTATACAAATCAGGAAGGAAATTGAAGTAAATTGTTAAAATAAAATTAATTCTGGTTCATCTGATTCGTTTTATCAATTATATTTTAAAATTTAAATAAAAACACTTTATAAGATGGGTTTTGCAAGATGCGGGGTTGAAAGAAATCTCAGAAATATTCTAGAAAGTATCCACAAATAACATTTCTATTTTTTTGTTTTTTCGTAATTTTAAAAAATGGAAAAAATTTTTG
>JAYRQH010000152.1:0-2048 GCA_041910715.1 Bergeyella sp. | reverse complement strand
ATATGAAAAACTTAATGAAAGTAATGGCTACACTTCTAGTATTGGCCATGAGTGCGGTCGTTTTTACAGCATGTTCTAACGACGATGATCCTGCAGATAACGACTTCTTCGCAGGAACATACAAGGGCAAAATTTCCTATAATACAGGAACGTCAACAGGAAATATCTCTAGCGACGATGGAAGTGTTTTCGTAACTAAGATTGCAAGTGGTACAAAATACAATTTTGCTTTCTCGAACGGAATTCCAGATGTAAATGGTGTTGAGTTTGAGAAAAAAGGAGACAACACATTGGTAAGTATCGGTGCTACTGCAACTGAGTTTATCAGAATTGACAACAAAAACTTAAACATGGTTTACAGAAAAGATGGTAAAACATGGACAGCAAATGCAACGCGAAACTAAAAGACGATTGCTTTAAAATACAAAAAACCTGATTTAAAATCAGGTTTTTTTTGTACTGTTTATGAGTGAAAAAGCAGCTTGCGAGCTGCTTTTTGATAATACTAATACGTTTTATCGTGTATTTTTTCCATCCACAATAATGCGATCTTTTCTATTGGCTAGTTCCCAAGCGGTAGCAAAAACGAGTTTAGCGCGCTTTTCTAATAAAGGATAGTCAATTTTATCCGGAGTGTCAGTTGGTTTATGGTAATCTTCGTGAATTCCATCAAAATAAAAAGCTACCGGAATGTTGTTCTTGGCAAAATTATAATGATCGGAACGGTAATACAGTCGCATCGGATCTTTAGGATCGTCGTATTTATAGTTTAGTTCAAGATTTACGGTAGTTTTGTTAGCATTTTCATTGATTTTTTTCAATTCTGAGCTTAACATTTCAGATCCAATAACATAGACATAATTTTTACCTCTATTTTCTGGGTCATCACGACCAATCATGTCAATATTTAAGTTGGCAACCGTTTTATCTAAAGGAAAAACTGGAAATTTTGAGTAATAGTCTGAGCCTAATAGTCCATGTTCTTCACCCGTTACCAAAAGAAATAAAATAGAACGTTTTGGGCCTTTACCCGCTTTTTTAGCACTTTGAAATGCTTCGGCTAATTCCATTACCGCTACAGTGCCCGAGCCGTCATCATCTGCTCCTGGATACACAACACCATTTTTCATTCCCACATGATCATAATGCGCGGAGATCACAATAACCTCATCAGGATGCTCGGATCCCTGAATATACGCAAGAATATTTTCAGATTCTGGTAATGCTTTTCTTCCTGTTTTAAGATATTCTGCAGGAACTTTTTGGAAATACGAAGACATACTTGGCGGAAATCCTATCCCTCGCTCTTGGTAGTATTTGGAAATGTAAGCCGCAGCCTTTTTCATCCCTTCGCTTCCCGTATCACGGCCTTCCATTTCTTTGGATGCAACGACGTACAGATTCTTTTTAAGCTCATCTGCCTTAATTGTGGAAATTGATTTCTTAAATGCAGAACCTTCCAATCCATAATTCACTGCGCAACTTTGCATCAGAGCAACCGCTGCAACTCCTAAAATAATTTTTGAATACTTCATATACTGTGATTGATTTTCTTTTTTCAATACCATTTTAATGATAAGTCACTAAAATACGCAAAAATGTTACATCGTAAATTAATCAATAAAAAATAATTCAGTAAACAGCTCTTTCTATATTAAAACAATCTCGATAGTAAATTCTACAAAGCATTTGATTTTTTCTTCTGAAGAATTATCTCGAAATTTGCAATTCGTCCTCTAAATAAGAAGCCAAACTATGAAGTTGTGTATTGCCGAAAAACCGAGTGTTGCTCGAGATATTGCCAAAGTTTTAGGAGCTACCACCTCCAAACAGGGGTACATGGAAGGTAACGGTTATTGGGTTACTTGGACTTTTGGCCATTTGTGCACGCTAAAAGAACCTCACGATTATGCTCCTGAGCTAAAATCTTGGAATCTTATTTTTCTTCCCATTATTCCTAAGAACTTCGGCATTAAAGTAATTGATAATCTAGGTGTTGTAAAGCAATTTGAAGTTATCCAAAAGTTAGTTGAAAACTGCGACGAGGT
>JAYRQH010000151.1:0-5773 GCA_041910715.1 Bergeyella sp. | reverse complement strand
TCCGTCTTAAGAGCTGTTAAGAGTAATCCGACAAAGTATATAAAACTTAAAAATAGAAACGGATAAAGTACAAGATTGCCATTATTACCCTTGTTTACAAAATCTTCATGCTGTTTTGCTAAACTCGCCTTAAATTTGGAGACGGTTTTTTGCAACTTCGGGTCGTAATCGCCATCCAATGTCACTTCAGAGCGATTGCTGAATAAGTTTTTCATGAGACCCAACTCCTCTTGTGGCAATGATGAATCGGGTTCTTTTATTTTCTGAATAGTAAATTTTTTGGAGCTAAAAATCTTGAGAAATGCTTTTGATTCGGTTTCGATGATTTTCGTATACCCTTTAATACATAGATTTACTAATGCTGATGTTAATAAATTTGATGTATATCGCTCTTTCTGAAGATAGCCCATGCTAGCGGGCGATCGGTTTTCAGGAATGTTAAACTGGGGATACACTGTTGGTTTCGGCGGATCCACCCCAAATTTCTTCCACATGGAGAAGGAATAAGCAAGCAAGCCGAGTAGCGACAAACCTAATAATACTACGATGCCATGCTTCTCTAAAAAGCTTGGCGGAGACGGAGGCAAGACAGTTCCTTTGGTAAAACCTACGGCAATTGTCAAATTTTCACCTTGATGAAAATTCTGTGCAGACCACTGCATTGTCTGTTTGTTAATCATTTGTGACCCACAATTGGATGCTGTACTTCCCGCTGCACCGGTATAACATGAATGTTGCAGAATGTCTACCGATGCAGGCAACGTAACTTTTGCAGAAATTTTGTCTATGGGAAAAGACCAATCAGTTCCGTTCACATTCCAATACAGTTCATCATAGCCTTTAAAAAAACCTATTTGTTTGCTGACACGATAGCGAATGGTATATTCGTAAACACCAGGAGCTAAAATTTCGTCTTTATAACCGATATAAATGGTATGATAATCCGATGCTTTTTCGGAATGGTATTTCTGTTTTACACCATCTTTGGTTACCTCGACAATTTTCAGATCAACTTTCTTGTTGCTGCCATTGAAGTTTCTCTTTGTTAAAAACGTTCGAGTAATGCCATGCTTAATCGCTTCACCGGTAGTGTTCACTTGTATGGTTTCACGAACATCCAGATCACCTTTATCGTTGACGATAATATTCGAGTGAAAATTTAAAATTCGTTCCGAGCTATTTTGATAACTAACTGCTTCGCGCGGCAATTCTGCTGGAAGAACGTTCTGCGAAAAACCAAAAAGCGACAAGCAGATGGAAAATATGATCAAAAAAAACTTCATCACTAGAATTTTACAGAAGGAACTTGCCGTTCGGCCACATTCTCCAACTCAAAAAACGCTGCGTCTTTAAATCCAAACATCCCTGCTACGATAGTACTCGGAAAAGACTGTACGGCAGTATTATTAGTACGTACCGTTCCGTTATAGTATCTTCTGGATTTTTCAATATCACCTTCAACGGATGACAGTTCCGCCTGCAACTGTTGGAAATTTGCACTGGCTTTCAAATCCGGATACTGTTCTGCTACCGCCATCAGATTAAGCATTGCCTTGTCCAAATTTTTCTCGGCAACTTCTTTAGATGCCACACCAGTTGCTTGTTGGGCAGCCGTTCGAGCTTGAATTACTTGATCCAGAGTCTCTTTTTCATGAGTTGCGTAACCCTTTACTGTTTCCACTAAATTGGGGATAAGATCATGTCGCTTTTTCAGCATCACATCAATACTACTCCACCCTTCCTGTACGAGATTCCGAAGAGAAACCAATTTATTATATACGCTGATAAAATAAATACCCAACAGAACGAGTACTCCTAAAATTATAAGTAAAACCATTTTTGCATTTATTTATGTTCAAGATTAAAAGTACTAAAAAATGCAGAATAGTGAGGGCACTAAGCGTTAGTTTTTAAAATTAAGTCTTGTTAATAGTTCAATGTCTGAATTCGGATTAACTTGGGAGACGCGGCTAAACCATTGGGATTACAACCCAATTCCCCTTCAGGAACGCGCAAGCCTTTTTTATCATAGAAAGATTGCCAGAAAGCATTTATCTGCCCTGTTGATGGATCTTTAAAAGTCATCGGTTCTAAAGTAAATACCGAATCTTCTCTGAAAATACGCTCAATAAAATCAGAACAATAATAGGATGACTCATCCAAAATATAAGTGAAATTATAGGGCCTTCCTAACATAGAATTGGCTTTTGCCAAAGCTTTCGGAATGCTTTTTTTATATTTTTTACGCAGTCGGTACTGTACTACGGATTGATGCTGAGTTTTGGCATCGTTTACAAAATCATCTACCATTTGTTTTTGCGAGCCACCTTTGGGCGCCGCATGAAGCACGAAGACATCAGTCCCTGATCGCTCAACGATACCTAAATGATCAAAATTCGAATGCGCTTCTCGCTGTGTGACGTTATTGATCGCTCCAGAAAGGCCATCTTGTTTTGCAGTAACAAATAGTAAATCGCCATTCTTCAGACTCGGGGTATTTTGCGAAGAACAACCTGCAAAAAACTTCAATACAAATAAAAAAAGTAAGCAATAGTTAAAACAAACTTTAAACATACCGCAAATGTACCATGAAAAAAGGAAATTGAAATCTGTTTTTTAACTCGCTACGAGAATAAATTAGTATTTTTGTTTAAAATTCAATCTAATGCCACACATTTCACAAAGAGCACAAAATATGCCGGCTTCACCGGTACGAAAGCTTGTTCCTTATGCTATACAAGCCAAACAAAAAGGAATAAAAGTATATCATTTAAATATTGGACAACCAGACATCGAAACTCCGCAAACCGCCTTAGATGCGGTAAAAAACAATCATTTAAAAATTTTCGAATATGCACTTTCCGAAGGAAATATCGAATACAGAACTGCACTTAAGGACTATTATCACTCCCTAGGCTTCACCGACCTCACTACCGATCAAATTATTGTGACCAATGGAGGTTCAGAAGCATTGAATTTTGCTCTTTCTACCCTATGTGACGATGGCGACGAGGTTATTATTCCTGAGCCATACTACGCGAATTACAATGGATTTACGAGTGCATACAACATCAATGTAGTTGCAGTGCCTTCTACCATTGATAGTGGCTTTGCATTACCTCCGATCGAAGATTTTGAGAAAAAAATTACCGAGAAAACCAGAGCAATTGTTATCTGCAACCCAGGAAATCCGTCAGGATACTTGTACACAAAAGAGGAATTGCAGAAGTTGGCCGATATCGCGTTGAAGTACGACATCGTAATAATCTCCGATGAAGTGTATAGAGAATACGTTTATGATGGTAAGCAGCAAGTTTCTATGTTGGAATTCCCAGAAGCCTCTGATAATGTGGTTATTATCGATTCCGAATCAAAACGCTATTCGATGTGTGGCGCGCGTATTGGATGCATGATTACACGGTCTGCAAAAATTCATGATGCCGCCATTTTATTTGCACAAGCGCGTTTAAGTCCTGTTTTACTAGGTCAAATTGCAGCAACCGCAGCACACTACAACGATGCCGAATATATTAGAAACGTTCGTGAGGAATACACCAACAGAAGAAATCTTTTGGTGGATTTACTAAACGCCATTCCGGGCGTGATTTGTCCGAAACCAAAAGGTGCATTTTATTGCGTGGCTGAACTTCCTGTAGATGACACAGATAAATTTGCTCAGTGGCTATTGGAAAGCTATTCTTACGAAAATGAAACTGTGATGCTAGCTCCAATGGGCGGTTTCTACAGTGATCCCGAACTGGGTAAAAAGCAAGTTCGTGTAGCCTATGTCTTAAAAGAGGATGATTTAAAGCGAAGCGTAGAGTTGCTAAACGATGCATTACAAAAGTACCGAATTGAATTTGGACTATAAATAAAAGAAGGCGGGTATCAGATCCCGCTTTTTTTATTCAAATTGCTTTAAATATTAGTAAATTTGCCCCTTATTAGTTTCCGAGATAATGATTCAACAAAACGTTTCTTTACAACCCTACAACACATTTGGCGTTGCTGTGAACGCTGACTATTTTTGCGAAATCACAACTATTGATGAACTTAAGCAAGCACTTACGTTCGCAAAAGAAAATCAACAAAAAATTATGTTTTTGGGTGGTGGAAGCAATGTTCTGTTTACTAAAGATTTTGATGGTCTTGTCATTCTCCTTTCGTTAAAAGGAATTTCCGAAGAAATTGTAGATGAAAACCATATTATGGTTTCGACGAAAGCGGGTGAAAATTGGCACGAATTCGTCCAATACTGCCTTGATAAAAATTACGGTGGATTGGAAAATTTATCGCTCATACCAGGCAACGTAGGAACCTCGCCAATGCAAAATATTGGCGCTTACGGAACCGAAATCAAAGATATTTTTCATTCGTGCACAGCTCTAAATATTCAATCGGGAACTATCGAAAAATTTAATTTAGAACAATGTCGTTTTGGCTATCGTGACTCTCTATTTAAGCAGGAAGGCAAAGGGAAGTACGTTATTTTGGAAGTGCGCTTTCTGCTTACTACAATGCAACACAGCATCAAAGTGGAGTACGGCGCCATCCGCAGCGAACTTGACAAAATGGGCGTTGCAACACCCACCATTCAAGAAGTATCGAAAGCGGTGATCGCGATTCGGGAAAGTAAATTACCCGATCCAAAAAAAATAGGAAATGCAGGAAGTTTTTTTAAGAATCCTGTAATTTCTAAAACGCAATATGAAAAGCTTCAAAATGAATTTGAAACTATTCCTGGTTATCCAAGCCAAGATGAGATCAAAGTGCCCGCAGGTTGGCTAATTGAAAACGCAGGCTGGAAAGGAAAACAGATTGGAAATGTAGCTTCACATCAGCTTCAGGCTTTGGTACTAATAAACGCTACGGGAAGAGCAACGGGAGAAGAGATTTATGATTTCTCTTCAAAAATCATCCAATCAATTCAAGAAAAATACGGCATAACATTAGAACGCGAAGTAAATATCATCTAATGAAATCGCACGAATACATCGAGCAGCTGGTAGATACAGTTATAGAAAAAGCTTTAGACAAAGGTATTGCCGAGTTGCATGCAAAAACACAACTGGAGCCGTTCGGCATGCTGATTCATGATCGGCATACAGTAAGCGAAATCATTCCAAATTCGAGAGAGTATTATTACGACCAATCGGTTCTTATTGACAGCTTAAAGGAATTTGGCAACGAGCAAAACACAAATAGTGTTTCAGAAGGCTTCTGCATTGTTTTTCAGACGGAAGTCCCACTTCAGGGAAAAAGCCATCAAGCAATCGGACTGTTTTTTAAGATGAAAGAAGATTATCTTTCCCTAAAATCACGTATGTATTATTTTCCTTTCCAATATTTAGGTAAGATTCCGCAAATTAATTTCGAATTGGCTTTTGCTAGCGAAGCTTAATTGATCGTATTACTCTATCTACTTTGAATAACCACAAAGCACATTAAGCAAACTTGATTCTTCAGATTCTTAATAAAACACTAGTTTTGTGTTGTCTTAATATTAAAAAAGTAAATCGACCGCATGAAGTATTTATTACTCACTCTTTTATCGGCAGTATTGCTTAGTATTTCTTGGCCAACATACGGCATTCCATTTTTTATATTTATTGCGTTGGTTCCGCTATTAATGATGGAACACGATGTCTCCAAATTTTCAAAAATCAAAAGAAAAGGCTGGACCATTTTCGGACTCTCGTATCTTTGTTTTATCATATGGAACATCGTTACTACGGGTTGGCTCTACGGCTCGAAAAATCCCGATGGAAGCCAT
>JAYRQH010000150.1:0-3167 GCA_041910715.1 Bergeyella sp. | reverse complement strand
TGACTTACAGAGTCAGTATTACAAGATAAAAAATGATGTAGATAATGCGGTTCTTAATGTGATGGATTCTGCAGCATTTATCAACGGCCCTGATGTTAAATTTTTTCAGAAAGAATTAGAAGAATATCAAGATGTAAATCATGTAATCCCATGTGCCAATGGCACCGATGCTTTGCAAATCGCTTTGATGGCGCTTGATTTACAGGAAGGTGACGAAGTCATTACAGCAGATTTTACTTTTGCCGCGACCGTAGAGGTGATTCATTTATTGAAATTGAAATCGGTTTTAGTCGATGTAGATTACAACACATTTACAATCGATACTGACAAGCTTAGAAAAGCAATTACCGAAAAAACAAAAGCAATTATTCCTGTGCACTTATTTGGACAGTGCGCGAATATGGAAGAAATTCTAAAAATTGCAAAAGAGCATAATTTATACGTAATCGAAGATAACGCACAAGCAATTGGTGCTGAATACACGTTTTCTAATGGTGAAGTAAAAAAATCGGGAACCATGGGAACGATTGGTACAACTTCCTTTTTCCCTTCTAAAAATTTAGGGTGCTACGGAGATGGCGGTGCTCTATTCACCAACGATGACGAGCTTGCACATCGCATTCGCGGTATTGTTAATCACGGAATGTATGAGCGCTATTACCACGATGAAGTGGGCGTAAACTCACGTTTAGACAGTATTCAGGCAGCGGTACTTCGTAAAAAACTTCCACAGTTGGATTTGTATAACGAAGCTCGCCGAAAGGCCGCCGATTTTTATGATGAAGCTTTTCAGGATAATCCAAATATTTTAATTCCGGTTCGTGACGCCAATTCCACACATGTATTTCATCAATATACCTTACGTATTTTGGATGGAAGACGAAACGAGCTTCAAGCCTTCTTAGCAGAGAAAGAAATTCCAGCAATGATTTACTACCCTGTAGCTTTACGTAAACAAAAAGCCTATTATCAGGAAAGTAATGATGCCGATTTTGTTAATACAGATCGACTTTTGAAGGAGGTAATTTCACTGCCAATGCATACGGAATTGGATGAGGAACAACTCACCTATATTGCCGAAGCTGTTCTAGAATTTATGAACTCCTAATAAATTAAAACGTAAGCTATTCAAAATTGGATAGCTTTTTAAATACAAAAAAAAATAAGAATGACGATATTAGTAACAGGCGGGTTGGGCTACATTGGTTCGCACACGGTGGTTGAATTGTTGAATGCAAATTATAACGTAGTTATTGTTGATGATCTTTCAAACTCTGAAAAATTTATTCTGCAAAACATTGAGGAAATTACGGGTAAGAAACCCATTTTCTATCCATTTGATTTGAAGAGAAAGGAATTGTTGAGTCAGGTCTTTGATGCGCACGATATCCAAGGTTGTATTAATTTCGCAGCTTTCAAAGCGGTAGGTGAAAGTCAGGAAAAACCTGTGGATTACTATGAGAATAATCTGTTTTCGCTACTGAATATACTTCAAGAGTTCAAAAAAAGAGCTATTTCCAACATTATATTTTCTTCATCTTGCACGGTGTATGGACAAGCAGACGATATGCCAATCGACGAAAATACTCCACTGAAAATGCCTGAAAGTGTCTACGGAAAAACCAAGCAAATGGGCGAAGAAATTCTAAAAGATTTTGCTCTTGGGCATCAGAAAAAGATTTGTTTATTACGCTATTTTAATCCAATTGGTGCGCATCCAACTGCGCTATTAGGAGAATTGCCTATAGGGATTCCGAATAATTTAGTACCGTATGTAACACAAACAGCAGCCGGAATTCGTGAAAAATTGAACATTTGGGGCGACGATTATCCTACAGAGGATGGAACGGCAGTTCGCGACTATATCTATGTGGTTGATCTCGCGAAAGCACACGTTAAAGCGCTACAAAAATTAATTGCCGAGACTGACGAAACGGTGATTGATATTTACAACTTGGGAACCGGGCAAGGTTCTTCCGTTTTAGAAGTGGTCAAGGCGTTTGAATCAGCTAATGATGTACGTGTGCCGTATCAGGTTTGTGAGCGTCGTGCAGGTGATATCACTATTGCATATGCCAATGCGGACAAAGCTGAACGTGAACTTAACTGGAAGTCGGAAACTACGCTGGAGGAAGCCCTGCGAACTACGTGGCAGTGGCAAAAATATTTAGAATCAAGAAGAAATTAATTTTTTGAGTTTGATAAAAAAATAAAGCGAGGTGGAAATTCCACCTCGCTTTTGTTTATTTGGTATTTAATTGCTGATCTACCAACAGTATATCTTGAGGTTTAAGACTGTACTTAATTGGTTTTTTTGCTCTAAAAATAATTTTCATTAATTGTGAATTGCCTTCTAATTGCGGCTGTTCTCCCAGGTTAACAAAGGTTGGATAGAGCGCTTTTTTACCGTTAGAATGCAATCGATCGTTGGTTAAATTTTCCATGTTTTTCATTCCTATGGCTTGCAGCTGAACAAATTCTAGTTCAGTCTGATTATACGGAATTGCAAAGCTCAATGCGTTGACATCTTTAAAATCTTTAGCAGAGACAGTAATTGTCACAAGCTCACCCGTTTGGTAGCTTGTTTTATCGGCTGTGAAATCCAGACTTCCTTTGAGTTCAGTTTCTTGCAAATTTGGTATTCCTCCTTCCAATTGTGTTGCCACCTGGCTAATGTCGTAGACATCAATTAACCCATTTTTATTGATGTCACCGTTGCTGATGTACCCTTCGAAATCGGCGTCACCCAACCTTAATCCTGTATAGTTTGTGTAGGATGTAAGATCGTTTGCATCTATTTTTTTATCATTGTTGATATCACCAGGAAAAACGGATTCCGATCCTGGAACTTTGAATATGTACAGTTCGCGACCTGTTCCAAAATTACCGACACTCTCTGATACTTCAATTTTTAGATATCGAGCATTCAACTTCTTTGCAAATATTTCTTTTTTGACATCGGAATTGTTCTGCCATGCAAAGGTGGAAAGTTCAGTCCACGTTTTTTTATCGGTACTTGCGTAGATTTTTCCTTTTAATATGATGCCGTTTTTGCCGTCTGTTCTTGGCAAATATTCCAGTTTATCGAGCTGATTTATCGATTTTAAATCGATCACCACATCAAATGGCACTTTCTTAACGGAATATTTGGTGTGCCAAATGCTTCC
>JAYRQH010000149.1:0-2808 GCA_041910715.1 Bergeyella sp. | reverse complement strand
TTTATTGGCTGAAGATGCTTTTATTAAAGGAGAATTTAAGGATGTTGCCTATTTTGAGCCTTTTTATTTGAAAGATTTTGTTGCCACTGTAGCACGAAATAAGGTTTTTTAATTAATTCCTACATATAAAAAAAGCGGCCCGAAAGCCGCTTTTTTTATATGTAGGAATTAAGATATTAACCTAAGAATCCCAAAAGAATACCTGCAGCAACTGCAGAGCCGATTACACCGGCTACATTTGGTCCCATTGCGTGCATCAACAAATAGTTAGTGGGGTCATACTCCAATCCAACAGTTTGTGAAATACGTGCAGAATCAGGAACTGCCGATACACCAGAATTTCCAATGAGTGGATTAATTTTATTACCTTGTTTAAGAAATAAATTAAAAAATTTCACAAAGAGGATTCCTGCGCAAGTTGCTATAACAAACGACAAAGCCCCTAAACCAAAAATTTTGATAGAGTTTACTGTGAGAAATTGTGTTGCCTGTGTTGAAGCACCAACAGTAATCCCTAATAAAATGGTTATTGTGTCGATAAGTGGTCCTCTTGCGGTTTCTGCCAAACGACGTGTTACACCGCTTTCTTTTAATAAATTTCCGAAGAATAACATGCCAAGTAATGGTAAACCTGAAGGAACAAGAAAGCAGGTTAGTAGTAGACCAACAATAGGGAAAATAATTTTCTCTGTTGATGATACTACTCTTGGTGGCTTCATTCGTATCAATCGCTCTTTTTGAGTAGTTAAAAGTCTCATAAAAGGAGGTTGAATAATAGGAACTAATGCCATATACGAGTATGCTGATACCGCAATTGCACCCATTAAATTAGGGGCTAACTTAGATGAAAGGAAGATCGCAGTGGGACCATCAGCACCACCGATGATTCCAATTGCTCCTGCTTGATTCGGCTCAAATCCCATCTGAAGAGCAATTATATACGCTCCAAAAATACCGAATTGAGCAGCTGCACCAATGAGCATTAGTTTCGGATTGGAAATTAGCGCTGAGAAATCTGTCATAGCACCAATACCTAGAAAAATTAATGGAGGATACCATCCTTGCATTACACCTTGATAAAGAATGTTTAAAACAGATCCCTCCTCATAGATTCCAACTTGAAGACCAGCATCTTTAAATGGAATATTGCCAATTAAAATTCCAAAACCAATTGGAATTAACAGCATAGGCTCGAATTCATATTTGATTGCCAGGAAAATAAACAACAGTCCAATCAAAATCATAATGAGATGACCGGGTGTTGCATTGTAAATACCTGTATATGAGAGAAACGTTTGGAGATTCTCTCCTAAAAATGATATAAAACTTTCTTGCATAACGTTACCCAATTACAACGATATCCGCGCCTTCCAGAACAGAATCACCTTTGTTTACTTTTACTTCTAAAATTTTACCATCTCTGTCTGCATTGATGTTATTTTCCATTTTCATGGCTTCAAGGACTGCTATCTTTTGTCCACGTTTAACAGTGTCACCCACCTTACAATCCAGACTTAAAATAACACCTGGCAGGGGTGATTTCACTGCTCCGGCAGAACTACTAGTAACGGGACGCGATACTAGTGGGGCCCCATTTGCTGCAGTTGGTGCTTGAGCAGGTCTTTTTAATGTCACCATTTGTTTTTTTGCAGGTTTGTCCATCTGCACTTTGTAAGGAGTCCCATTTACCTCTACTTCAGCAAAATTGTCTTCGACATTGTTAACGGTAACATTGTAAACATTCCCGTTTATTGTATATTTAAACTGTTTCATTGTTTATATTTCTTTTTATTGAAATTATTTTCTTGGAATTTCACGCAGGCCGTAGAGTTTCGAACTCCATGGAGAGTAGTTTCTGGTAACTTTATGTATAGTTAAAACAGTGTTTTCAAGATCATGTACATCTTCTGTTACTTCATATAGTGCCGTCGCAATAGCTGCAAAAACTTCACCAGCCTCTTCTCCTGCTAGATCATCATTTTCAGCATTAATGGCTCCTGTTTTTGCCTTTTTTGCATTTCGTTTAGAAGCAGCGATGGATATTTTTCCCACTTGTTTGAATATGAGATATAATAATAATAATCCCATAAAAGTAACAGCCATTGCACTTACTGTCATTCCAATTCCAAAGGAATCATTTTGTTTGAAATTATCAATTTTCTCATTTGAATCAAGTGTAAGATTGTTTGTGCTGGGAGTTACTTTGGTAAGTTGCGCCCATTCTTTTTCACCATCTATCAAACGACCATAACTTGTGTCTGCAATTTGACCTGCTGGAACTGTAACTTCATCAATTAATGTTTTACCATCTGCATCAACAATGGCAATATAGTTATCCATATATGGATCAAGAACAAAGTTTACGTGAAATGTTCCTCTTCCAGGATTATTGTCAGCAAAAAAGAGAGTGTGTTGTCTTGGACGTATTTTTGTAAGAACATCACCTTTGGGAATCATATATTTTGTAAGATTGTTCTTGTCGTTAGTAATATAACAACCTTTCAAATCTACAGTCCCTGCAGAACTGTTAAACAGCTCAATCCAACCACTATGTTTTCCATAATCGTCAACATAATTATCTTCGTTGACAACTAATATTTCATTTATTCTTATGGATGTGGCACGTTGAGCATTAATTCCTAAAGAGAATAATGTTGCAAACAAAACCAGTATCCCTATTTTCTTTTTTATCATATTCATCTCCTTTTTTATGAATTATAAAGGTAGATTATCATGTTTCTTTGCAGGGTTTGTCAACTTCTTAGTCTGAAGCTGCTGCAAAGCACGGATAATCCGGAAACGGGTGTT
>JAYRQH010000148.1:0-12647 GCA_041910715.1 Bergeyella sp. | reverse complement strand
CTGTCGCAATGATAGGGTTTGTGGAATTTTTATAGACGTGTCCTGCTCCTCCCGTTGCTACCAGCGTAATTTTAGACGTAATTTTTTTTATCTTTTTATTTCTCTCATCCAAAATGTAGGCGCCGTAACACTGAACATTATCGTAGTTTTTTGGTTTTCCCGGTACATGATGCTGAGTAATCAAATCAATTACGTAATGATGATCAAGAATTTCAATATTGGGTGACTTGTTCGCAGTTTCTAAAAGCGCTCTTTCAATCTCAAAACCCGTGATGTCTTTATGATGCACAATACGATTTTCAGTGTGTCCACCTTCGCGTCCGAGTTTGAAATCGCCATCATGTCCCTTGTCAAATTGCGTACCCCAATCGACCAACTCTTGAAAGCGATGAGGTCCTTCTTTAACCACCATTTCTACGATATCACGGTTATTTTCCCCATCGCCAGCGCGCATGGTATCTTCAATATGTTTTTCGAAATTATCATTATTAAAGTCGGTAACCACGGCAAGGCCGCCTTGAGCGTATTTGGTGTTACTTTCGTCTTCGTCCGATTTGGTGACAATAATGATTTTAGCTTCCGGCATTTTTTCGGAAATCTTTATAGCGTATGATAAACCCGAAATTCCGGAACCAATTACTAAAACATCTGCTTTTATCATGGATTTGATGTTTGTATTTATAAAAATTTATACAGTTTTTCGTTGGGTTTACGTACTTTTTTCAAGTTTTGGAAATGGTCTTCTGGCGAACGATAGCCCAATGCCAGTGTAACGGAAACCTTCTCTGTTGTGGTATCCAAATTTAAGACCGAACTCACTATTTCACTTCGAAAACCTTCCATGGGACATGTATCCACACCCTCTTGCGCAGCGGCCATCATCAGCGTTCCCAAAACAATATAGGCTTGTTTCTCCGCCCACTGCTCGGTGGATTCATTTTTCATTTGATGAACAAAGGTGTCAATACTATTTCGAAATAACTCAAGGCTTTGCGTAGTCACATTGCGTACTTCTTCAATATGACGGAAGTATCCATCAACGTAATTGTGCTCGATGGTTTTTTTGGTGACAAGGACAATCAAGTGAGAGCACGTGCTTATTTGCGAAGGATTGTAAAAAGCTGGAATCAATTTTTCTTTGATTTCTGGATTTTCGATAACCCAGATCTTATACGGTTGCAAACCCAATGAACTTGCCGAAAGTTTTCCCGCTTCTAAGATAGAATTGAGTTGATCTTGTGGGATTTTTCGACTTTCATCAAATCTTTTAACCGAATATCTTCTTTCTAAAGCTTCAATATAATCCATACTCAAAGGTACAAAAAAAGAAGATTCGTTGGCTTTCTGTGCTTTTCAGAAAGACGGATTTTTTTATTATTAAAATAAGCTGTTGAAATCCGGATTTTCAAAAAAAATATCCACTTCTAATGAATTCGATTGGGAGGCTTTAACGGCTAGTTGATCTACTAATTCGTTTTCGGGGTGCCCGGCATGACCTTTTATCCAGTGAAATTTGGGTTGGTATTTTTTGAATAGTGGATAAAAGCGCTTCCACAAATCTGGATTTTTAATTTTCGTAAAACCTCGTTTCGCCCATCCAAAAAGCCAATTCTGGTTAATGGCCTCCGAAACGTATTTGCTATCGGTGTAAACATGAATTTCGTGGCCTTCCGATTTCATTTTTTCTAAGGCTACGATTACCGCCAGCAATTCCATACGGTTATTTGTTGTTTTTCGAAATCCTTGTGAAAATGTCTTTTGATACTGAACCTCTGGAATGCGCATCAAAACACCATAGCCTCCTTTCCCTGGATTGCCAGAGCAAGCTCCGTCGGTAAATACTTCAATCTTCAAAGCGCTCTATGTTTAGAATGGCAAACCGTCGTCTTCTTCATCATTCATGGAAGAACCTGACAATCCAGAAAAATCCTGTACGCCAAGTAGATCAAATGCGCTGGAGGGATCAATCGTTGTTTTTATGGCTTCAAAACCACTTGGCGAATCACTCTTTCCAAAATTAGAATCCTGATATCCGAATGATGAACCTAATTCGTCCAAATCTCCAAAGCGTGCAAAATTTTTCTGGAAAGCCAATCGTACGTCGGCTGTGGCTCCATTTCGGTGTTTTGCAATAATAAGTTCTGCTTGATTTTCCGTGGATGTCTCTTCACCCTCCGGATCGTTGTCCCAAGTGGTAATTTTATAGTACTCGGGTCTGAAAATAAACGACACAATATCGGCATCCTGCTCAATTGCTCCTGATTCCCTGAGGTCAGAAAGTTGAGGTCTTTTCCCGGGTCGCGATTCCACCGTTCTGGAAAGCTGCGAAAGTGCAATTACAGGAACATTCAGTTCTTTTGCAATCGCTTTTAATGATCTTGAGATGGTAGCAATTTCCTGCTCACGATTTCCTCCACCTTTTCCTCCGCTATTTGCCGTCATCAACTGAAGGTAGTCCACCATAATAATTTTCACACCGTGCTGCATGACCAATCGCCGGCATTTAGCTCGAAAATCAAATACCGACAATGAAGGTGTTTCGTCGATAAATAAGGGGGCGTTTTCAAGTTCGGTAACGTTCGAGAAAAGTCGTTCCCACTCGGCATCTTCTAAGGTCCCTTTTCGTAGTTTCTCTGATGAAATTCGAGTTTCGGAAGCAATCATCCTTGTAATAAGCTGTACGGATGCCATTTCTAAAGAAAATAATGCCAGTGGAATTTTATTTTCCACAACGATATTTCGTGCCATGGAAAGAATGAATGCGGTTTTTCCCATCGCAGGACGAGCTGCAATAATAATTAGATCCGAATTTTGCCAGCCACCCGTTTCTTTGTCCAAAGCAGTAAAGCCCGAAGGAACTCCCGATAAACCTTGCTTGTCCTTTAACGCGACAATGGTGTCAATAGCCTGTTTTACAAGAGAATTTGCCGTATCGAATCCTTTTTTTATGGTTCCATTCGTAATATCAAAAAAAGACTTTTCCGCCTGATCCAGCAGTTCAAAAACATCAGTACTTTCTTTGTAGGAATTGTCGATGACGTTTGCAGAAACGTTAATTAAACTTCGCAAAATATATTTTTCAAGAATAACGCGAACGTGATATTCTATATGGGCACTTGACGAAACCCCCATAGTTAAATCAATTATATAATGCTCGCCTCCAGCGAGATTCAGTTTCTCTTCTTTTTTAAGCTCTTGGATAACCGTCATTAAGTCCACGGGAAGGTTTGCTTCGAACAATTTAACAATTGCTTCGAAGATTACTTGATGCCGCGGGTCGTAAAAATTATCAGGCTTAAGTAAATCGATGGAATGATCGAGTCCTTTTTTATCAATAAGAAAAGTTCCGATGACTAAGCGCTCTATATCTACGGCATTAGGAGGCATTTTACCCTGCGAAATAGACATTTCTTTGGCAAAATTTCCTTGTGTTAATGAAGACAGTGTTTCCTTTTGAACCATAAGACAAAGATAGGTTTTTAAAATTTCCTAAGCCTTAATGTGAATAAGAATTGTGTTTTTCTTCCAAGCCTTGGCTGGTGTAATCTTTTGTGTTTTCGTTGATGTGGAAAACTTTTTAATACTCCATTTTTCTAAGCTTCGGATTGGTAATTCCAACAATCAAGGCGATTAGTAAAGTCATGCTTCCGCCAAAGACTACGGATCGTATCGGTCCCATAATTTTTGCCGCCAAACCACTTTCAAACTGACCCATTTCGTTGCTTGACATAATGAAAATGGAATTCACACTCATCACGCGCCCCCTAATATGATCGGGAGTTTTTAACTGAACAATGGTTCCTCGAATGACTACCGAAATACCATCTAGAATTCCGCTTACCATCAAGAAGATAAACGACAGCCAGTACCATTTCGAAAGCCCAAAACCAATGATGCAGATCCCGAATCCAACGACCACGGCAAGTAAAATTTTACCTTGATTTTTCTTTAAAGGAACAAAGGAAAGTGTGATAATGATGAGAGCTGCGCCAACATCCGAAGCAGCATTTAAAGCCCCATAGCCTGCAGAACCCACATGCAGGATATCTCGTGCAAAAACGGGAACCATCGCCACCGCTCCTCCAAAAAGGACCGCAAACATATCCAAGCAAAGCGCACCAAGAATTTCTTTGGTTTTGTAAATGTACCGAATTCCTTCTTTTATACTTTCCAGTACGGGCGCTTTCTGTTCCTGAGGTTCGGGAGTTTGTTTGTTGATTTGAAGAAAAAATAGTAAAGCGGTTATAATGAAAAAGATCACCACGACAATCGTCCAATCCAAACCGATTATGCCAATTAGAATGCCTCCTAAAGCATGACCCGATATTGAAGACGCTAGAAAGGTGGCTTGATTCATCGTTATTGCATTCTGTAATGCATCAATTCCAACGATTTTTGGAATTAATGTAGGAACGATGGGGCCGATAAAGGCTCG
Organism: Bergeyella sp.; assembly: GCA_041910715.1. Classification (GTDB taxonomy): domain Bacteria; phylum Bacteroidota; class Bacteroidia; order Flavobacteriales; family Weeksellaceae; genus JAFAFC01. The sequence goes on along the minus strand of JAYRQH010000148.1, from coordinate 8,212 downwards.
GGCAATTCCGGTAAAAAAAATAACTCCGTAAATAAAATACGTTATTTGATGACCTGTGTAGTGCAAAGCGTGGCCACCGAAAGCGGGAATTAACAGTAAACTGATTAGAAAAATATAGGCGAAACAACATAAAATGAGAAGTCTCCTCTTCTCGGAATTGTCGATGATATGACCGGCATATAGAGCGCAAGCGACGGCGGGTATCACTTCCGATAAGCCGATAATCCCAATGGAAAAGGGATCATTAGTAAGCTGATATACCCACCAACCTAACAAGGTTGCAAGCATTCGGAAAGCAATGACAATGAAGAGTCGGCCTACTAATAAGTTACGAAATTCGGGGATTCTTAAGGTTTCAATGGGGCCGTTACGCATGTGGCTAGAAGCTGAAATTTTATTGGAGTAATTTTACGAATACTTTTTATCTTTGCCAACACTATGAACTGGATAATTTTAATTATTGCGGGACTTTTCGAAACCGCTTTTGCAACATGTTTGGGCAAAGCTCAGGAGACATCAGGAAAAGAAAGCACCATGTGGTGGGTTGGTTTTGTTTTTTGTCTCTTTATTTCCATGTTCTTGATGGTGAAATCCATATCAGGACCGCAGGCGCTTCCTATCGGCACGGCTTATGCGGTGTGGACGGGTATTGGAGCTGTTGGTGGCGTATTAGCTGGGATTCTGCTCTTTAATGAACCCGCAACTTTTTGGCGTATGTTTTTCGTCACAACACTTATCGCGTCAATTGTGGGACTGAAATTCGTTTCTGCGCATTAATGCTGAATATGCTTTTCTAAAAAATCAGCAATCTTACGGTCGTTAGCGAGTCTCGGAATTTTATTTTGGCCGCCCAGCTTTCCTTCGGATTTTGCGTATTCGTGAAACGCACCCCGCTGGAGCGTACTAATGTGCAGTGTCTGAAGAATATTTCCAGAAATCAAATCGTCATAATAGGTATTCCGTTTCCTTAATTCCGTATCCAGCTGCATTCGGAATTGTTCTATATCTGCTGGCTCTTTTTCAAATTCGATCAACCATTCGTGATGCGGAAGACCTTCTTTTGGAGTTACTTGAGGAGCCAAATGAAACTCGGTTATTTGAGCGGGAAATTTTTCCACCGTTGCTTTCATCGCTTCTTCTACTTCGAAAGCAATAACATGCTCACCAAAGGCGGATGTGAAATGCTTTGTTCGTCCTGAAACTAAAATGCGGTACGGGTCTTTCGAGATAAATCGAACGACATCGCCAATGGAATATGCCCACAAACCCGAGTTGGTTGTTAAGATCAGCGCGTAATCTTTGTTGAGTTCAATTTCGCCCAAGGTAAGGCGTGTAGCTCCGGATTTTCCGTATTCTTCCAACGGTACAAATTCATAAAAAATCCCATGGTTGGTTAGTAGAAGCAAGCCTTCTTTTGTGTAGTCATCTTGAAAAGCAAAAAAACCTTCAGAAGCGGGAAAAGTCTGTATTGTATCTACTTTAGCACCCAATAAGTCTTCCATTTTTTCGCGGTACGGTTCGTAGTTTACACCGCCAGTTACAATCAGTTGTAAATTAGGGAATAAGGTCTTTATTTTCTTGCCGTTTCGCTCAATTAATTTCTCAAAATACATAATCAACCACGGTGGTATTCCCGAGATTAAAGTCATGTTTTCCTTCTCGGTTTCCTCCACAATTTTGTCCACCTTTTTTTCCCAGTCCTCGATCATGTTGGTTTGTAGTTTGGGAAGCCGATTCTTCTGTAGATAATTGGGTATGTGGTGGGCTACGATTCCAGACAGTCTGCCTACTTGGATACCATTAATTTCTTCCAATTCCGGACTTCCCTGCAAGAAGATCATTTTTCCAGAAACAAAATTGGCATTATTTTTTTGAGCCATATAGTGAAAAAGCGCCAATCGAGCAGCGTTAATTTGCTCTGGCATGCCTTCTTTGGAAATAGGAATGTATTTCGTGCCAGATGTTGTGCCCGATGTTTTTGCGAAATATTCAGGCGTTTCAGGCCACAAAATATGGCGATCCCCATGTTTTACTTTTTCAATATAGACTTTCAAATCTTCATAATCCGAGATGGGAACTCGACTTTGAAAATCGCGAATTGTAGCAATCTCTGAAAATGCATGAGCACGACCAAAAAGCGTTTTTTCAGCTTGTTTTACAAGAGCAAGTAGGAGCTTTTGCTGATCTTGAACGGCATTTTTTTTAAAATCCTGTGAGGATTTTACTGCTTTTTTGGCCCAAACCAGAGCCGCGGATTTTTTGAGAAATGCTAGCATACTGCAAAAATAGAAAAACAACTAGTGATTTTGATATCTTGCCCCGATTTTTTATGTTGATGGACGGTCTTGTAAATGCATGTTTTTTAGTAAATTTGCATCGCAAAACGGTTTGGGAAACGTCCCAAATCGCGTTCTCGTTTATACATAAAAGAGTCTATGTCGCTAAAAACTATTGATGGAAGTTTACTTCCGCATTTATTACAAACCGAGTTTGGTTCTCCCATTTTTCAAAAAGCCGAAGACCATCCTTTTGTCACTGTGAAGGGATCTGCAGGCTCCGTGCCATCACTTTACGCAGCGGAAGTTTTTGTTGCGCAAAAAAAATCAATATTGTTTATAGCAGATGATAAGGAATATGCACATTATGTTACTGCCGAGTTAGAGGAATTGGTAGGTGAGGATTCGGTATACTACTTTCCAGAAACACATCTAGAGCCCTATCAAATTGAGAAAACGCAAAATGCCAACATTGTTTTGCGAACTGAAGTTCTCAATAAGCTGATGTCCGATAAAAAGCCTAAAATCATTGTGGCTACGGCAACTGCACTTTGCGAAAAAGTGATGAAAAAGGAAGACTTCAAAGCAATATCGCATCAAATAAAAGTGGGCGATCAGCTCGATTTTGATTTTACCGAAGAGCTCTTGTCTCAATTTAATTTTCATTTAACCGACTTTGTTTCGGAACCAGGCGAATTCTCCGTGCGTGGCGGTATTGTCGACGTTTTTTCCTATTCCAACGAGCGGCCGTACCGTATATCGTTCTTCGGAAATGAGATCGAAAGCATTCGTGAGTTTGATATAGAAACGCAACTCTCGATTCGGAAGATCACGTCTTTCGAACTGGTTTCCAATATGAACTTTGCCGTTTCTGGGAGTCGCGTCCCTTTTCTGAATTTGCTGGATAAAAAAACAGTAATCATTTCACGAAATGCCTATTTAAGTTTTAATCGAATCCGCGATTTTTATGTAAAAGCAATCGAAAAATTCGAAACTTTAAATAAAGATATAAAACATCAGACGCCCAATGAATTGTTTGTATCCATTGAAGAATGGTCAAGCGAATTTGCAAAATTTCGTAATGTCGATTTCAGCGTGCAGCCGCTTAACTTCTTCTTTACGAAAGAGAAAGATTCTCATGCCGAAGTGATGTTGAACCAAAGTCCACAACCTTCCTTCAGTAAAAACTTTCAGTTACTTATCGATGATTTAGAAGCAAAACTGAATGGGGGCTTTGATACGTGGATTTCCTTTTCCAGCGAAAAACAAAAGGAACGCCTGGAGTCTATTTTTGAAGAGTTAGAACATAGCATTCCTTTTAAAGCCTTTCGCTCCGAACTGCATGAAGGTTTTGTTGATGCGGATGCTAAAATTTCTGTGTATACCGATCATCAGATCTTCGACCGTTATCAACGTTTTAAGGCAAAAAATTCGTTTGCCAAGTCCGAGCAACTGACGCTGAAAGATCTTATGGCGCTTAAGATTGGCGATTATATTACTCATATCGACCACGGAATTGGAAAGTTCATGGGATTAGTCAAAGTAAACAACGACGGTAATATTCAGGAATGCTTCAAACTGACGTACAAAAATGGAGACTTGCTGTATGTGAGTATTCATTCTTTACATAAAATTTCTAAGTATAATGGTCCGGACGGACGCGAAATCGTATTGAGCAAACTCGGTTCTCCCGCTTGGAAGTCATTGAAACAGAAGACAAAAGCGAAAGTTAAACAAATTGCGTTTGATCTTATTAAATTATATGCCAAGCGAAAAACTGCTAAGGGATTTTCCTTCACACCCGATACATATCTGCAAAACGAGTTGGAAGCAAGCTTCGTGTATGAAGATACACCTGATCAGGAGAAGGCAACGCAGGATGTGAAATCGGACATGGAAGCCGAAACAGTGATGGACCGTTTAATTTGTGGCGATGTCGGTTTTGGAAAAACGGAAGTAGCAATTCGTGCCGCCTTCAAAGCGGCGACCGATGGTAAGCAAGTTGCTGTATTGGTGCCTACAACCATTTTAGCATTTCAGCATTTTCGAAGTTTTCAAGAACGTTTAAAAGAATTTCCTGTAACGATTTCGTATTTGAATCGTTTTCGCACCGCAAAGCAAAAACGAGAAACCTTGGAAGGTCTTGAAAGTGGTAAAATAGATATCGTTATCGGAACGCATCAATTGGTTTCTGATAAGATAAAATTCAAGGATTTAGGTTTGTTAATAATTGACGAGGAACACAAATTTGGCGTTTCAGTAAAAGACAAACTAAAAACATTGAAAACCAATGTCGATACGTTGACGCTTACTGCTACCCCGATTCCGAGAACCTTGCAGTTTTCTCTGATGGCAGCCCGTGACTTATCGGTTATTAAAACGCCACCGCCAAACCGTCAACCTGTGGAAACACATGTTGTTGGTTTTAATGAAGAGTTGCTTCGCGATGCAATATCATACGAACTGCAGCGTGATGGCCAGGTTTATTTTATTAACAACCGAATTGAAAACCTGAAAGAAATTGCCGGTCTTATCCAACGTTTGGTTCCTGATGCCCGTATCGCAGTAGGCCATGGGCAAATGGATGGAAAGGAATTGGAGGCTAAAATCTTGGATTTCATGGAAGGGAAATATGATGTTTTGGTTTCTACAACGATTGTTGAAAGTGGGGTGGATGTTCCGAATGCCAATACCATCTTTATCAATGATGCCCAACGTTTTGGAATGGCCGATTTGCACCAAATGCGTGGTCGCGTGGGACGAAGCAACCGAAAGGCTTTTTGTTATTTGATTACGCCTCCGTATGATATGATGACTTCAGATGCACGAAAGCGACTGGAGGCTGTGGAACAATTCTCGGATTTGGGAAGTGGATTTCAGATTGCGATGAAAGATTTGGAAATTCGAGGTGCTGGCGATCTTCTAGGTGGAGAGCAAAGTGGTTTTATTAACGAAATGGGCTTTGATACCTATCAGAAAATTATGCAGGAAGCTTTAGAAGAACTTCAGAACGACGTGGAGTTCGAAAATTTATTTGAAAATGAGGAAGACCGTAAAAAATTATTCAAATCCACTAAAGATGTAAATATCGATACCGATTTCGAACTAATGTTTCCGGATTCGTATATCAGCAGCACAGAGGAGCGTTTACAACTTTACCAACGCTTGTCTGAAATGGAAAATGCACAGCAATTGTCTCTTATGGAAGGGGAATTGAAGGATCGTTTTGGAGAGCTACCTAAAGAAGCCGTAAATCTTTTGAAGAGCGTGGAGCTAAAATGGTTGGCAGCCGATATTGGTTTCGAAAAAATTGTTGTTAAAAAGGGAATATTTTTAGGGTACTTCCCATCAAATCCGCAGGATAAATTTTATTTGAGTGAACGTTTCCGAACCATCATCTCCTATCTAACGCAGAATCCAACCGAGGCCACCTTGAAAGAAAAATCATCTTCGCAGGGAACCCAATTGATGATGCGCAAAGAACAGGTAAGGACGGTGGATGAGGTAAATGAAGTTCTCCGTAAAATTTTAAATTCCTAAATCGAAGCTACAATGAGTTTCACAGCTCAACCGAAAAATTCTATTTTTGCAGTATGAAATATCTTATCATTGGTATTGGAAATAAAGGCGACAAATACCAAAACACACGCCACAATATTGGTTTTAAAGTGGTGGAAAAAGTGGCCGAGAAATTAGAAGCTCCGTTCAATTCGGTGAACTTTGGATGGATGGCAGAAGGCAAGTATAAAGGACGTAAAGTGTTACTTTTAAAACCAGATACCTACGTTAACTTGTCTGGTAACGCCATTAAATTTTGGATGCAGAAAGAAAATATTCCTTTGGAAAATGTTTTGGTGGTTACCGATGATTTGGCTTTGCCTTTTGGGAGTCTTCGCATGAAAAAGAAGGGTTCCGACGCGGGACATAACGGCTTAAAAAATATTCAAGAAATTCTCAATACACAAAATTATGCCCGTCTAAGGTTCGGGATATCTTCCGAATTTGAAAAGGGAAAACAAATTGATTATGTGATTGGTGAGTGGGAAGAAGCAGAAAATGAAAAGCTTCCGGAGCGAATTGCGACGTTCTCGGATGCCGTTCTTTCCTTTGTTTTTGCTGGGATTACGAATACGATGAACAGTTTTAACGGCAAATAAGTTCATTACAATTTTTTAAGTTTATTTTGAATCTTATTTTCAGTAAAGTTGAAAAAAAGGGGCGGGCGCAGCTATGCTGCGCCCGCAATGATATAAAGATGAAAATGAGTCTATAACCAAGTGACAACTCCTGTTTCTACACAGTAATTGGCACCAACAATCTTTATCTTGCCTTCTTTTTCTAGTTTTCTTAGGGTAGAACTTTGATGACGAATATCTTCAATTGATTTTTGCACATTGCTTACATTAAGACGTTCCAGCAAATCGTCATTTTTGGAGCTTCGTTCCTCACCATCCTGAATAATCTCGTTGATGATGGGATCAAAATGATAAATAAGATGATTCAAGTTATCCATACCCAATTCTTCAATTTGGGCAGCATCAAGTCCGCCTTTCAACGCACCGCATTTGGTGTGTCCTAAGACAACCACTAGCTTGGATCCTGCGACGTTGCATCCAAATTCCATGGAGCCCAAAATGTCTTGGTTAACAAAGTTTCCAGCAATTCGCACGCTGAAAATATCACCGAGACCTTGGTCGAAAATCAGTTCGGCAGAAGTTCGGCTGTCAATACAACTAAGAACTACGGCAAAAGGCCACTGCCCAGCTCGTGTATCATTCACTTGTTCAAGAAGGTTACGATTCACTTTTAGATTGTTTACAAATCGTTCATTTCCTTCTTTTAAAAACTGAAGTGCTTTTTCTGGAGTGATGGTTGATTGAGTTTCTGATGTATGTGCTTTCATATTTTTTTAATTTAAAAGGTTAAAGTAGGAGCTTACATAGCTCTTCTGTGGGTAATTAGTACATGGGAATCTTCATCCTGTGCATAATCGCGGTAGGAAGTTCGGAAACCAATAAGTTTTACGTCAATATCTTCTTCTTTTGCGCGAACATTGGCAAAATCTTGGATGAGGTCGAGAACATCCGTTGTAATGTAGGAGGTGCCACGGGCATCAATAGTTACCGAAGAACCTGGGTTTACATTTTTCAATGTTTTCTTGATAGCCGCCTTGTTAAGGAAAGACACTTCTTCCGCTAATTTTAAAGTGAACTCATCGGTATCATTAAGTTCTTCACGGCTTAGATAGTATGCTCTCTTCATATTTCCTTGAAGAATGTAGAATACGGAAATCAATAATCCAATTCCAACCCCTTTTAGTAAATCCGTAAAAACAACCGCAAGCACTGTAGCTACAAATGGAATGAACTGGTATTTTCCATTATGCCAAAAATGTTTAAAGGTGGCTGGCTTTGCCAGTTTGTAACCTACCAAAATTAAAACCGCAGCTAAAGTAGCAAGTGGAATTAAATTTAAGATAAAGGGAATACTCAACACGCATACTAGCAATAAAACCCCATGAATAATCGCTGACAATTTGGATGTGGCTCCCGCATTGGCATTCGCCGAGCTTCGGACAACCACGGATGTCATTGGAAGTCCGCCAATAAATGAACTCAAAAGGTTTCCAACACCTTGTGCCCGCAATTCCAAGTTGGTATCGGTAATTCGTCTCTTCGAATCAAGTCGGTCTGATGCTTCAATACAGAGAAGCGTTTCTATGGAAGCTACTACAGCGATTGTTGCTCCTACAATCCACACTTGCGGATTCATAAGTCCATTAAAATCGGGTAGCGTCACCATATTTTTAAAATCGTCAATCGATTGAGGAACGGGAAGTGTTACTAAGTTTTTTGCACTAATAGCTAATGAACTGCCCGTCATTTTAAAAACTTCATTTAACGCAATTCCTGTAACAACAGCTACCAAAGCTCCTG
>JAYRQH010000147.1:0-18127 GCA_041910715.1 Bergeyella sp. | reverse complement strand
CCGTTGAAAAGAACATCTTCATATCGGTTGTCAACACCTCTTGGACGGAACCAATAAGCTCCCAACTCAAAAGCGGTAACATTTTGGAAAATATCTCGTCCCGAACTTAGCAAGCCCACCGTAGGCTGCATTGAGCCTCCTTCATCATCCGACATTGATTCATCGATAACAATTACTCCAGAATCCGAAGAGCCTGAAAGGGGCGATAAGCTGATGACACCTAAGTCTTTTTTCTTCTCATTCTCTAAAACCTCAAATTTTAAGATCCTAGTTTCGAAGCCTGGTTTGGAGACATTAATTTCGTATTGTCCAGGCAACATATCGACAAACTGGAAATAACCGATTTTATCTGCAATTTTGTCGTTGTCAGATTGCAAAAGATCAACTTCTGCTCTTTCAATCGGTTTGCCCTGAGAATCTTTCACATACGCGTACACCGTTGTCTGCGCATAGTAAAATGATGCAGGCATTAAGGTGAACAATGAAAGCAAAGATAGTTTTCTAATCATGATAAATATAAATTGATTCCTATTGGTTTTCTGAAAGGGCTACAAATTTACGCTGATTTTTTGTAAACTTCTTAACTTTTAACACTTTAGTTATTAAGAAATTATTAACTATTCGACCTTTTCTTCTAATAATTCCACGGACTAGAATTTTATTTAATTAAATTTGCACCGAAAGTTTACTTCAATGAAAAAAATTCTAATTTTTGGAGCTTTTTGCTCGGCCTTTTTTGCTTCAGCACAACAAAAACAGGTGCAGCGTGCCACGGTTGCCTTTATGAATGTTGAAAATCTTTGGGATATTTACCCTTCAGCAGATTATATCGATGGTACTAAGGATAAAAACAATCCAGCATTTCATAGAAGCGTTCCTATTGATTCTTTAAAATATCTGGAGGTTACAGAAGAATACAAAGGCGAATGGAGTGATGATAATTTGATTGGTAAAAAAGTAATTAGACATCAGATTCTGAACACGGATTTTACCGCTGATTCTCCAAAGAGATGGAACGAAGCCAGCTACAAAGATAAAATGGGTAAACTGGCCAAACTGATTTCAGAGTTAGGCAGACTATATACTAATACAAGCCCAGCAATTGTTGGTCTTATTGAGGTAGAAAACAGACAAGTTATTGAAGATCTGATAAAAGAGCCGGTACTTGCGAAAGAGGATTACGGAATTATCCATTACAACTCGTATGATGCTCGTGGTGTTGATGTTGCACTCATTTATCAGAAAAAACGATTTATACCTACCAACTCATTAAAAGCAGAAATTAAAAATTATAACGACGATGGGAAAAGATCATACACTCGGGATGTTGTCGTGGTATCAGGACTATTGGATGGCGAAAAAGTAGGTATCTTTATGAACCACTGGCCATCGCGAAGTGGCGGTGAAGCAGCGTCGGCTGCAAAACGAAATGCCGCGGCTGCCGTTTTGAAAAAGCAAATGGATAGCATGCGAGCAGAAAATCCTGATGTCAAATTATTTGCAATGGGCGATTTCAATGATGACCCGGTGAATGCGAGTTTAACCAAACATCTTGGCGCTGTGGGTGATCCTAAAAAACTGTCCGATCAGACGCCGTATTTTAATCCGATGTGGAAACTTTTCAAAAATGGAGTAGCATCATTAGCCTACCGTGATGCGCCCAATTTGTTCGATCAAATTATCGTTTCTAAAAACTTGGTAACCGAGGAAAAGTTAACCCCTACGTACACCTTGTATCGTGCCGAAATTTATGCTCCAAAATATTTAATCACTGATTCGGGACAATGGAAAGGTTATCCACTTCGTTCTTGGAATGGCGATACGTATACTGGTGGATATAGCGACCACTTCCCAGCGGTATCTGTAGTACAAAGGGAATATGTGAAAAAATAAAAATAAAAAGCCACCTTTTGGGTGGTTTTTTTTATCTTTAATTATCTAAAAATAAAGGATATGAAAACGTTTTTGCCTATCGTCCTTTTTCTATTTGTGGGTTGCGCCCAGCAAAATATTCCTGCGGATGCCCAGCCTCAGTTTAAAACCGAAAAAAGCAGTGATGATGAAGAAAAGTGGGAAGTGATTGTTTTTGATCCTCAATACGAAACCTATTTGGTATCTGTTGCGAGACCGAAAGCGATGTTTTCCAACGCATTTTTACAAGCCCGAAATCAACTGTTAGTGAGTGATTGGAATTCACGATATTACAGTGGTAGAAATCCTAATTTTTACGAAGTGGCAATTGATTACGATCCACAAGAGAACTATGATTTGGATTTCAACTATCGGCTCTATCAGTTTTTTGCCTACCTCAATTATCGATACGGTGTGAATTTTCAGGGATTAAGTGGGGCTGACAAACGGCGGTAGATTGTTATGAGAGCATTCGCTGGGCTTTTTTTACGCCTTCCACAAGAATATCAATTTCTTCCAGAGTGTTGTAAACCGCAAAACTCGCTCTAACAGTTCCCGCAATATTAAAATAATCCATAATGGGTTGGGTACAGTGATGCCCAGTACGTACGGCAACGCCCAATTTATCTAAAATCATACCGACATCCGATGCAATGCCAATCCCTTGTAGATTGAAAGAAACTAAACCAGCGGTGGGCGCATTTTTGCCATAAATCGTGATGCCGTTAAGTAAAGAGAGTTGCTCTTTAGCATAAGAAACAAGCGCATCTTCATGTTTTTTTATGGATTCATGTCCAATAGAATTCATAAAATCAATTGCTGCTCCAAGTGCAATATTTCCCCCAACATTTGGCGTTCCTGCCTCGAATTTAAAAGGTAAATCAGCATAGGTTGTTTTTTCAAAAGAACAGGTCGCAATCATTTCGCCGCCTCCATGAAACGGGTTCATTTTTGAGAGGATATTTTCTTTACCATACAAAATTCCTGTTCCCATCGGGGCATACATTTTATGCCCAGAAAAAACCAAGAAATCACAATCCATCTCCTGAACATCTATTTTAAAGTGCGGAACTGACTGTGCGGCATCAATAACAACATACGCAGATGATTTTTTTCTTGTTTTAGCGATGATTTCATCAATAGGATTTACAACTCCCAATGCATTGGAAACCTGATTTACCGAAACGATTTTAGTTCGTTCGCTAAGATTTTCGTCTAGAAAATCCAACTGCAAAACACCATTTTCATCCATCGGAATAACTTTCAGTTTGGCTCCAGTTCGCTCACAAAGCATTTGCCACGGTACAATATTGGAGTGGTGCTCAAGATAGGAGATGATAATTTCGTCCCCCGCTTGTAGGTCGTTGGTCAACGCATACGCTAGAAGATTAATTCCTTCGGTAGTTCCTTTGGTAAAAATAACTTCATAATCATGCTTTGCATTGATAAATTGCTGTACTTTTCGTCTGGACAACTCCATCTCTTCTGTTGCCAATTGACTCAGTGTGTGAATCCCTCTATGTACGTTAGCATTAATGGTCGTGTAGTACGTTTCCCACGCCTTTAAAACCGATAATGGTTTCTGTGAAGAAGCTCCATTATCCAAATAAACCAAAGGTTTACCATTAATTTCTTGATGTAAAATTGGGAATTGTTCTCGAATAGCTTGCAAATCAAACATGATGAAACGATCTTTGTTTAGAATGGTTCAAATTTACGGAAAATTTAACCAACCAAAAAGGATACGATGCTTGATCTGTGATTAGCGTTAGTCCTTTTTTAGGAATGAGTCAACAATCTGGTTGACAATAAAATCCACTTGAGTAGGTCGACCTTTCGTGTCAGAAATAATATTTTCGTTGCTACCCAAACGCACAATAACCAGATTTTTTTCAGGAACAACTATGGTGTATTGACCTAAAATTCCCCAAAAGTAGTAGTGTTTGTATTTCGCGTCCTGATTAATCCAAATTCCATAACCGTAAGCTCCGTTGGATTCTTTTGTTGGCGCAGTCATACGGTCCAAGTAGCCTTTAGTAATGACTTGTACTGAATCAACCTTACCGCCATTTAGCATCATTTGACCCACTTTTGCAAAATCTCGTGCGTTGGAGTGGATGCAGCAAAACGTTTTCTCCATTCCGCTGTCATCCGTAGACCAATAGGCATTTTGTTCCATGCCAAGTGGAGTCCATAATTTTTTAGCGGCATAGGATGCTAAAGGTTCTTGAACAGCTTCCCGAATCGCAAATCCTAGAAGTTGTGTGGCCCCGCTTTGATATTCAAATTTAGTTCCGGGTTTATTTTTAAATTCAATGGAAAAAATGGACTTTCCTAAGGAATTTCCATAGTAGGCTTTTGCATTTGGAGCAAACGGATTATAATAGCTTTCATTCCAATTCAAGCCCGCTTCCATTGTGGTGAGGTTTTTCAATGTTAAGGTATTTCCCAACTTTCTGTTGGCATAGAAAGGTAGGAAGTTAGATACAAGTTGATTTTCTGATTTTATTTTACCCTCATCAATTGCAGCTCCCAGTAAGAGTGCCGTAATGGATTTTGCCATAGAAAACGAATTGGTTTTTGAGGTCTTGCTAAAACCATCCCAATACTCTTCATGAAGCAATTCACCGTGATGTATAACCACAAAAGCAGCTGTTTTTGTTTGAACTAAATCTTGAACTAGATTTTTAGGTAATTCTGTTTTGTTGTAATTCGTTGCGATTTTCCAGGCTTTAGGACGCTCTGCTCGAATGTCACGTGAAGGAAATAAGCTTCCATCGGTAATTGTTGCCGAAGTTTCTCCTCGAAGGTACGTTTTGGTGATTCCCGAAAAAAGATAATCATAGCCAAACGCATACGCAAATACAATGACAAGTGCTAAGACGATAGCGATTAGTTTTAGAAATTTCTTCATGCTACTGATACAACGTTGTAAACTTTATCTTCATCAAAGCTAAAAAAAAACCTTGAAAATAATTTCAAGGCTTATCATTTATATTTTACTCAAAAGCGTTCTGAAATTCACTTTTTCATCAATAATTCGTCTTAGGTCTTCCACTTTTACGCGTTCCTGCTTCATGGAGTCTCGTTCACGAAGCGTTACGGTATTGTCGGTTAAAGAATCATGATCCACCGTGATGCAGAAAGGCGTCCCAATGGCATCTTGTCTGCGGTAGCGTTTTCCGATAGCATCTTTTTCTTCGTAATACACGTTGAAATCGAGCTTCAAGTCGTTTAATATTTTTTCGGCGAATTCTGGTAATCCATCTTTCTTCACCAAAGGCAAAATCGCTGCTTTTACAGGAGCCAAAGCTGGTGGAAGCGATAAAACCGTTCTTTCGGAACCATCTTCCAGGACTTCGTCTTTTAGGCAATGTGAGAAAATAGAAAGAAATAATCGGTCTAAACCTACGGAAGTTTCCACCACGTACGGAACGTAATTTTCGTTGCGCTCTGGATCGAAATACTGCAATTTTCTTCCTGAGAATTTTTCGTGTGCACTCAAATCAAAATCGGTTCTGGAGTGGATTCCTTCCAATTCTTTAAATCCAAATGGGAATTTAAACTCAATATCCGCCGCAGCATTCGCGTAGTGCGCTAACTTTTCGTGATCGTGGAATTTATAATTTTCCTGTCCCAAACCTAACGCCAAATGCCAGTTCAGACGTTTTTGTTTCCACTGTTCGTAATATTCCAATTCCGTTCCTGGCGGTACGAAAAACTGCATTTCCATTTGTTCGAACTCACGCATTCTGAAGATAAACTGTCTCGCAACAATCTCGTTTCTGAAGGCTTTTCCAATTTGTGCAATTCCGAAAGGCAATTTATGTCTGGATGTTTTTTGTACGTTCAAGAAATTCACAAAAATACCCTGAGCGGTTTCTGGTCGAAGATACAAATCCATTGCAGAATCGGCCGAAGCGCCCAATTTTGTTCCAAACATCAGGTTGAACTGTCGTACTTCCGTCCAGTTTTTAGAACCTGTATCGGGGTCAGCAATTTCCAGTTCTTCAATCAAGGATTTTACATCGGCTAAATCGTTGTTTTCAAGCGAACGCGCCAATCTTTTTAACGCAACATCTTGTTTCTCGCGGTATTCTAAAACTCTCGGATTGGTCGCTTCAAACTGCGCTTTATCGAAAGCATCACCAAATCGTTTCGCCGCCTTTTCAATTTCTTTTTGGGCTTTATCTTCAAGCTTTGCAGCCCAATCTTCCACCAAAACATCAGCACGGAAACGTTTCTTAGAATCTTTATTGTCAATCAATGGATCGTTGAATGCATCAACGTGTCCAGAGGCTTTCCAAGTGGTAGGGTGCATTAATATTGCAGAGTCGATGCCCACAATATTTTCGTTCATTTGCACCATTGCTTTCCACCAATATTGCTTGATGTTGTTTTTCAGTTCCGTACCATTCTGCGCATAATCGTAGACTGCCGATAAACCGTCGTAAATCTCGCTGGAAGGGAAAATAAAACCATATTCTTTTGCGTGGGAAACCACTTTTTTGAAAACATCCTCCTGTTTTGCCATGATTGTCGTAAATTAAAGTGCAAAAATAGGCTTTTCTTTTGTCCTGGTCAACGTTCAAGATGCAAAATTATTAGGAGCCGGGAACCTGCTTTCGCTACTCGCTATCTTGCTGTTTCGTTCCCTTGGCTTCTGCCACGCAAGATGAGCTCAAACATGCCGCTCAATCAGGGCTAGGGGATTTGGGAGGATAAGTAGATTGCGTGATCATCACTCACTTCTTACCATTTTAAGGAAAAATGTGTGTTGTAATATTTAAGAAACGTGTATTAGAAAAATTTTTATGATGTTTCGCTATACGCTAAGTTTTTCAAAGTGAAGAGGATGATTAGCATTTTTTGAAAACGTATATTAGCTCTAAAGAAAATTATACAATATGAAAAAACGTTTTGAATACAAAACCGTAGAAATTAAACCAAAAAGCATTTGGGCAATGGATGTACCAGCAAAAGAACTCGACGAAATCCTAAACAGATTAGGGCAAGATGGTTGGGAATTGGTTGTTGTTAAGGAACATATTAGTATGGGAAGTTCACTTTCCAGCTTGTACACGTTTAAAAGAGAATTGTAAACAATTTTTTACTTATTTCTGTTCCGTTTCTTTTAATTTTTGTTTCAGATCGTTAATCTGGGATTGCAGAAATTTAATCTCACTGCTCGTACCTGTGGTTTGTTTGGAGTAATGCCACACGAGCTGGATGTCTTTATTCAGCATGTCGTGTTCGTCCAGTTGATTTTTCGACAAAAAAGTAGAATCGTTGAGAATGGTGATGTCCAAATATTTTTTATCGCCTTTTTTGAACGCTTTATAAGTAACAATGGCGATGTCAGGTGTTTTGTTTTCAATTTTGGTGATGTATTGTTCGGCTTCAATTTTGAAATTTTCAGTATTCCATTTTTTCACCGTTAAAAAGATGCTTGGCGTTAAAACCAACACCGAAAGCACGGTAATTACAAGTGTGGTGCGCCTGCTTTTTCCTTGTGAAGCTTCCAAATAATGTTTTTGATAACCCAAGACCAGGCTCAAAATCCAGGTTCCAATCCCGATGAATACGCAGTTCACCAAATAATAATACAATCCACCGAAAAAATAGTCCCAGTTGCCATTCGCCAAGCCAAAGCCTGCCGTACAAAGGGGCGGAATACACGCTGTGGCCACCGCAACACCGGCAATGGTTTTGATGGCTTCCTTTCGGGTAATGCCAATAAACCAAGCCAATCCACCGAAGAGCGCAATCATACAGTCGAAAACCGTGGCTTCCTTAAAATTTTCGAGCTGATTGGTTGCGGCATGAAACGGCGTTACCAAAAAATACAGCGTAGATGCCACCAGACTGGTAATAATCATCACCAGCCAATTGCTTACCGATAACCTGATCAGTCGCTTATCGTGAATGGAAAGCCCAAAAGACAGCCCAACAATAGGACCCATTAAAGGAGAAATAAGCATGGCGCCAATTACCGCGGCCTGACTGTTGATATTCAGTCCGATGCATGCAATAGCCATCGCAAAAATAAGCAACCAAAGATTATGTCCCCGAAAGTGAATGCCTTCTTCAATTTCGTTGTAGGTATCTTTTTCCTTTTCTTCCTTGGAAAGTCTAAAAATATTCTGAAGATTTTGTATCGGCATTACGAGTGGTTTTACAGCAAAAGTACATTAAAGTTAGATTTTTATTTTTTTTAAATCACAATTCCCAAATCTTTATTTTTGCAGCATGTTAGAAATCCTGTATCGCGATGCGCATCTTATCGCCATCAATAAACCCAGTGGCTTGCTGGTGCACAAATCCTACTATTCGGGGCCAGCGGATGAATTTGCGATGCAAAAACTACGAGATCAAATAGGGCAAAAAGTGTATCCCGTTCATCGTTTGGATCGGAAAACATCAGGCGTTTTGTTGTTTACATTAGACAAAGAAACGCTTCGGACAATGAGTCTGCAATTCGAAAACAAAGAAGTGGAGAAAAAGTACATTGCTATACTGCGAGGCTGGACCAAAGAGGAAGAAACCATCGATTACGACTTGGCGAACGAAGATGAAGTGGTGCAGAACGCCATCACCTTTTATCGACGTCTGCAAACTTCAGAAATTGATTTGCCATTTAGAAAACATCAAACCTCAAGATATTCTTTGGTGGAAGCATTTCCTGAAACGGGAAGATTTCATCAACTTCGAAAACATTTTAAACATATTTTACATCCCATTTTAGGTTGCAGGAAGCACGGTTGTAACAAGCAAAATAAACTGTGGTTGGAAACCTTCAATATGACGAGTATGCTTTTGCACTCGCATCAGTTAAATTTCAACCATCCTGTTTCGGGCGAAAAAATCTCAATAAATGCCAGCTTAAACGTGAATGAAGAATTCAAAAGGGTAGGAGATATATTGGGTTTTGATTTGAAAGCGTTTCTGTAAATCGTACAAATTATCTTATGATAATGGCGTGTTGATTTTAAAATGAGTATTTTTGTAAAACTTTTTTCCAATGTACAAAAGTATCATTCGCCCAATCCTCTTCAAATTCGATCCTGAAGAAGTTCATCACTTTACATTTTCAATGCTTAAGAATTTTGGTTTTTTAACCAAGATTTTTCTTCCGAAACCGGTTGTAGATAAGCGTTTGGAACGAGAGGTTTTTGGTTTGAAATTTAAAAATCCAGTTGGCTTAGCCGCAGGATTTGATAAAAATGCGGTTCTTTTTAACGAACTGGCCGACTTGGGATTTGGTTTTGTGGAAATTGGTACCGTGACGCCACGTGCACAGGCGGGAAATCCTAAAAAACGCTTGTTCCGACTCGTAGAAGATGGCGGAATTATCAACCGAATGGGTTTCAATAACGACGGTTTACAAGCCGCAATCGAGAAACTGAAAGCCAATAAAGGAAAAATTATTATCGGTGGTAATATTGGTAAAAATACCGATACGACTCCCGAAAATTATACACAGGATTATCTAGACTGCTTCGAAGGTCTGCATCCGCACGTCGATTATTTTGTATTGAACGTGAGTTGCCCGAATGTGGGCAGTCATGCTAAACTGGAAGATGTAGACTATCTGCGCGAACTGATTACCGAAGTAAAGAAAATCAACATTTCGAAAACAAATCCGAAACCTATTTTACTGAAAATCGCCCCAGATTTAAATACCAATCAGTTGGATGAGATCATTGAATTGGTTGCTGAAACCCAAATTGATGGCGTTATCGTATCCAATACATCCGTTAACAGAGAAGGTTTGAAGACATCACCAGAAACGCTGGCAGCGATAGGAAATGGCGGTTTGAGCGGTAAACCCATTCGTGAGCGAAGCACCAAAATGATTAAATATCTTGCGGATAAAAGCAACCGAAGTTTTCCGATTATTGGTGTGGGCGGTATTCATTCTGCGAAAGATGCCATGGAAAAACTCGACGCTGGCGCGAGCTTGGTGCAGTTGTACACTGGGTTTATTTATGAAGGTCCGCAGCTGATTAACGATATCAACAACGAGCTTTTAAAAAGAGCGAGCCGTTTGCCACGATAAATTTCCAAGAATACTGTTACGTCAGTTCGACTAGTGCTTGGAAACGTGTTTGTAGAATTTCATTTAAAAAACTTTTCCATATATTTTGCTTCGCAAAACACTCGAAGTGACGAATTTGACTTATTTGAACAGAAAAAATTCTTACATTTAAACATGGAATTAGTCACACTTAAAATTTTCAATACCGAAGTAGAAGCCGAACTGGTAAAACTGTATCTGGAATCGGAAGGCGTTGAGGCTTTCGTTTTTGGGAATATCTTGGCCAATACCTACAACCTTTTTAATACAACTTCGGGAGGAGTTCAGTTAAAAGTGCATAAAGAAAACTATGAAAATGCTAAGCAACTTCTAGAAAGCTATTTTAAAGAAAATGAATAGTTAGACCTTAACAAAAATGATTTTTAAAATAATTTTACTTCTATTAGGAACCGTGGTTGCATTTTGGATCAGCGCAATTTGCGGTGGTGGTGCAAGTTTAATCCTAATACCAATCCTTAACCTACTTTTGCCTACTTCTTTAGTTCCGTTTTCGCTTACTGTTGGTACTTTTACAAGTTCAGCTTCTAGAATTGCGGTTTTCAAAAAGCATATAAATTGGAAGATATTTTTGTGGTTTGTTCCTTTTTCAATTCCTGCGGTTTTATGGGGTGCGTTTTTAATTAAATACATTAACCCGATTTATTTGCAATTAATTGTAGGACTGCTCCTTATTGCAAATCTTCCGCAATTATTTTTGAAGAAAAAAGCTATCGAAGCAGAGGAGAAACCCTATCCGAAATATATTTTAGCGATTGTGGGATTTTTGGCGGGATTTGTTTCCGGAATTACAGGTGCTATTGGACTTTTATTTAATAAATTTTATTTGAAATATGGTCTCAAAAAAGAAGAAATTGTGGCTACAAGAGCAGCGAATGAAATTTTTCTTCACTTCATTAAATTGATAATCTATATCGTTTTGGGCTTATATTCGAAAACCGCATTGTGGCTTGGGGTAACGATTGCAGTTGGAGCCATAATTTCTTCATATACGGTCAAGTTTATTTTACCCTATTTAAGTGAATTTGTTTTCAGAAAAGTGGGCTATGGTGCAATGGTTGTTTCTGGGTTTGTGTTGTTGTTCAGTACTTCCAACAAGATTATTGCGCAAGATAAGGTGTCCGTTTCTACACAAAATATAGGTGATAAAATGGAAACAACAATTAATTGGAGGAAAAGTGATTTTGTGTTAGAATATGCATTGGATGATGGTTTGGAAATTGAAAGGCCAATTCAAGCTTCTGAACTTCCACAGGAATTATTAACCAAATATAAGTCACTTTTAGAAGATTATGACACCATTTTATTAGAAAAAGTCTTTAAAATAGGGGATGAAAGTTACGAGTTTTATTGCTATAATAAAGGTAATCATACTAAATTGGAGTTTGATGAACCGAAGGATTCTAAATGAAGAAATGCGCGATGGTGTAGATAATTAAACCTACTAAACCGCCCACCAAAGTACCGTTTACACGGATAAACTGCAGGTCTTTGCCTACTTCGAGTTCGAGTTTTTCGCTGAGTTCTTTTCCTTCCCAGTTGCCTACCGTAGAGCTGATGAGGTTTTCCACCTGATGGGTGTTTTTCAAAATGTATTTATAAGCCGTTACCCGCACCCAATGATCAATTTTATGTTGCAAGGATTCATCGTTTTGCAAATTGTGGGCAAGATCGGCAATATTTTTAAGCAAGTATTTTTTAAGGCCTGAATTTTCTTCTGTTAACTCAGTAATAAGCGTGTTTTTAATGCTGACCCAAATGTCGGATGCGTACTGATGGAACTTTTCGTTGTTGAAAAGATCACTTTTAATGTTTTGAAATTCATTTTTCCAACGCTCGTTTTCTTTTAAATCTGAAGAGAATTCATACAGTTTTTGGGTAATAATATCACGTAAAGGATGTTCTGGATCTACTTCCACCTCCAAGAAAAAATTTGAAAGTCCGCTGGCAATTTTGTCGGCAATTTTATCATCCACAAACTTCGGGATAAACGAATAACTTTCTTTTTTCACCCGATCTTTGATCATTTCGCTATTTTCCGTCACATAATTTTTAATCTGTGAAGAAAGATTGGTCACGATTTTTTGATGGTCGTTTTTATCCAAAAGATAATCCATACCATTGCCCAATAATTTGTTGAGCTCCATGCTGTTTCCAAAATCCTGAACTTTATTGGCTATAAACCGACTCACTTCAGCATCATCCAGTTTATTAATAATGTTCAAAATAATTTCTGATGAATTTTTAAGAAGCGCTTCTTTATTTTTGTCCTTGGCAAGCCATTCTCCAATAAAATTAGATACTTTGAGCTTCAGAATATACGGACGGATATTTTGAGGTGAAAGAAAATTAGACACCACAAAATTCCCCAAATTATCACCAATTCGGTCTTTAGAATTCTGAATTAAGTTGGTGTGTGGAATGGGCAAACCCAAAGGATGATGAAACAAGGCCGTCACCGCAAACCAGTCGGCTAAGGCGCCTACCATTGCTGCCTCGGCGAACGCACGCACATAGCCAATCCAGTGCGAATCGTTGGTCTTTTGGAGAATCGTTGTGACGATAAAGATAACAGCCATCAACACAAAAAGTCCAGTGGCGATGGTTTTGTATTTTCTTAATTGTTTTCTTTTAAGTTCATCATTCATAATTTCAAATTTACTAAATTTGAATATGAAATTTCTTATTTCAATATTCTTATTTACTTTTCTGCAGATGTGCTCGCAGACGCAAAAACCTATTAAATCTACAAAAATGGAAGATACTACATCAAAAAACAATCCATACTATTCGCGTACAGACCGAACGAAACTCAACGTAAGCAACGACGAATGGAAGAAAATTTTGTCTCCCGATTTGTATGCTGTTGCGCGTGAAGCTGCTACAGAACGCCCATTTACCGGAAAATACAATGAGTTTGATGAGTTAGGCGAATATTACTGTGCGGTTTGTGGAAACCATTTGTTCCGAAGTGATGCTAAATTTTCATCTACTTGCGGCTGGCCCAGTTTTTTTGAAGCAGATAAAGAAGACGTTGCCTATCACAGAGATTCTTCCCACGGCATGGAACGTATCGAGGTTGTTTGTAAGCGTTGCGACTCTCATTTAGGGCACGTTTTCAATGACGGCCCCGAGCCTACAGGCGCACGCTACTGCATGAATTCCGTAAGTTTGGAGTTTGTGCCGGATAAATGATAATATGTTAATAAAATTTAAACTTTAGTTAAAGTTCTTCATTTTAAGTATTTGATAATGATGGTTTTGTAATTTTGCATCGTTTTTTAAAGTAAATATTGTTCATGAAGAATTTGATACTGCCACTATTAGCTACTTTCACGATTGCGAGTTCATTTGCAATTATCCCAAAAAGTGAAGAAGCTATTCAAACAAAAACAACACGTTTAGATACTTTAGCGGTTGATGCTGCAAATCTGAGCGTCAAAGCAGATACTAAAACAACAGCCGATCTTATTTATAGCTCTTTAAAATTTGAAAATGAAAGTCTTAACAAAGATGTATTTGACTTAGCATTTAAGGGGTATGTAAAACTGAAAAAAGCGGGAGAACTGCCGACCGATTCGCACCTGCTTACCGTTGTTGATTTTTCGCTTTCCTCCAATAAAAAACGCATGTGGGTGATTGATTTGGAACAACAGAAAATTTTGTTCCATACTCTGGTAGCGCATGGAAAGAATACAGGGGAGGAGTTTGCTACAAATTTCTCAAACCGGGAAAGTTCGTACCAAAGCAGTTTAGGCTTTTATGTAACCGATTTTACCTACAATGGCGACAATGGGTATTCTCTGAAACTGTTAGGAAAGGATGCGGGATATAATGACGCGGCATTAAAACGAGCGATTGTCATGCATGGAGCCGATTATGTTAGCGATGATTTCGCGACTACGCACAAACGAATTGGTAGAAGTTGGGGATGTCCTGCGGTGCCGAGAGCTTTAGCGGAACCCATCATTAATACAATTAAAGATAAAAACGTTTTGTTTATTTACTATCCAAACCAGCAATATCTAGAACGGTCAGAGTGGCTTAAAGCATAAAAAAAAACCAGCAATTGCTGGTTTTTTTGTTTTAGAACGCAATATCGAGTCCGATATAGTAATTTCCCGGCATAATCGGCTTGTAAATCATACCCGCATCAAAATAGTTTCCGAAAGGGTTGGAGGCGTCCATTATCGGATTATCCTGTGTGGTATTCGTCAGATTTTCTCCACCAACGTACAAGCGTACTTTCTCATTAATATTTTTCGAAATCTGAGCATTTAGGGTGCTGAATGTAGAGCTATACTGTGGAAGCTGAAACTGCGAAGGATTCATCGATGTGTTTGGGATTCGTTGTTTTCCTACGATATTTAAGGTCGTATCAAAACTCCAAAAACCGCCGTTCTTATTTTTTGCAGTGCTGTAGCTTATGTTAGCAAATCCTCGATGTTTAGCCATAAACGGAATTTCCCTTCTTCCATCAAGGTAGTTTGCCTGCACATCGTAGTATTTGTATGCTAAGCGAACGTCAAATCGACTTACAGGTGAAAAATCCCATTGTGTTTGAAAAGAATTTGCAAACGAGGTTCCATCAAGATTATAAAAAAGAATTTGATGTGTTGAATGGTCGAGGTCGACAACTACTTGATCTTGGAAATCGGTACGGAAGAAATCGGCAATTAGCGTCGATTTATTTCCGAATAGCCTAAACTCTTGTTGAACACTGGCTCCGTAATTCCATGCTATTTCTGGTTTCAGACTGTAAATTTCACCTTGATTGTTGATGATTTCAATCTGTCGGTTCGAGGCAAAATAATGCTGATTCTCTGCAAAGACGTTGGCCGTTCGAAAGCCTCTTCCTGCCGATAAACGTAAAATTGTTTTCGGGGTTATATCGTATTTGAAATTCAATCTCGGCGTGAATTGGGTACCTGCCAAATTGTGAAAATCAACACGTGCGCCAGCTACCAAAGTATATTTTAAGCCAGTAAGTGTATATTCTCCGAAAAGTCCGGGCACAGTTTCTTCTCTTTTGTAAACGTCATTACTATATAATTCGTCGTATTTATCATAGAGAAAACTTGCACCCACTTTATATTTATGATTGGTGTTTCCAAAAATATCTTCGTAAATCAAATTGGAATAAAAGGTGTTTTGCTTACCAAAGTAATCTCGCTGCCCGAAAAAGCTGTCTTGTTGATGGTATGTATACTGATTCATCCACCCGATGCTTCGGAAAGGTTTTCCATCAAAAATATGTCCGATTTTATTCCAAACTTGGATGCGTGAGATGTCAATTCCCACTCCATACGGTGATTGCTCACTTTGGTCTTTCTTGGTGTCAAAATCCATTTGACCAGCATTTCTTCGATCTTTTAAAAAATTGATACCAAAATGCGAACCCCAACCCGAGTGGTCCAAATCACTATAATTCAATAAATAAGCAACATTAATTTGGTTTCCGGTTGGTTGATCTAAAAAGCCATCGTCATTGTGGTCAACTTTCGCAAATGTCCCATTCCCGTGGATTAAAATACTTTGATTCCAATGTTCCCCAAGAGCTGAAACCTGGGTGATGTTGGTTTCTAAACGGGCATTGTTGTCTGCAAAGAGATTGAATGTAGTTTCGTCTTTTCCTTGATATTTTAAAAGTTCTGTGTTGATTTGCCCTGTGATACTTTCATAGCCGTTGGTAACGGTGCTTCCTCCTTTTGTTAATTGAATTCCGCCAATCCACCTTCCGGGAATAAAATTAAGACCGTAGGCCGAAGATATACCACGGATTTCTGGCAGTAATTCTTTAGTTAAACTCGTGTATTTTTGATCTAAACCAAGCATTTTGAGCTGCTTGGTACCCGTTACAGCATTGCTGAAGGAAACATCTACGGTGGCATTGGTCTCAAAACTTTCGGAAAGGTTACAACATGCCGCTTTCAAAAGTTCCTTGGTGCCGATATTGAAAACAAGGCCTGCTTCTTTTTTACTAACGGTAGTTGCTTCTTTAATTTTAGTAATCGTAACGCCCGAAATGGAGGATTCCTTTTCATTGCTCTCGTGATTATGACCGCTATGGTCTTCTTCGGAACTTTGTTGCGCTGCTTTAGGTGCTTCGATATCGTGAACCAAAGGGTTCTTCTCGCCAAAAGCCAATTTTCTATCATAGATGCAACACGCAGGTAGGGCAGCGAAAGTGGAATCGCTTGTTGTATACATTTCGTTGTCGTGACCTACATCGGCGATTTTTTTTAGAATCGTATCGGCAGATGTTTGCGAAGGATCAAAATCTAGAATGACAGTTTGCGTATGTGCATTCCAAGTCGCTGAGCTTGCTCCAGCATCTTTCGCCGCTTTCTCGATTCGCTTTTTGCAGGAATCACAATTGCCTTTGACGAAAAATTCATTGGATTCTTTCGCGGGTAGTGTGACTTTCGGTTTTGGCATTTCCCGTTCGTAATGACAACATGCCGGGAGATTTCTATATATTTCTTCCGAAGTCTGAAACAATTCATTATCGTGACCAACATCAGCGATTTTTTTTAGAATTTTTTCTTTTGATGTGTTTTGTGAATCATAACTAACCGTTAAAGTAGTGTTTTTAGCATTCCATTGCGCATTCTGTGCGCCGGCATCTTCTGCTGTTTTTTCAATTCGGTCTTTGCACATGCTGCACAACCCTTTAACGTGATAGTTTTCTGTAATTTTTTGAGCATTGACGATTCCAAATACGCCAATAAATATACCCAATAAAAATCGGGTGAATGGATTTTTCATTTAGTAATAGATTAATTATACAAAAATGGCGAGTATCTCGTTTTTTGATACTCAAATTCGTGCGTAATTAAGCTATCTTAGGCGGTTGCCAAATAGAGGATGTTAGGGAATATACAAAAGGAGCTTTGTATAGAAATTTTGCGTTCTTTTTGATTGATGCTAGCGGTTGAGAGGACTCTGCATCCATTTCTTTAGCAACGTAAACGAAACAAGCTGCGCAATGGTGAGCTGTCGCACAACAATCATTGCATTTTTCTTGATGTTTTTTGTCACTTTTAATAGGATCCTGTATGCAGCACTCACTTTCTTTTTCAGAAGAGCAACATTCGTTTTGAGAAGAGTGGCTTTGGCCATAGAAATTTTGTACTGGAAACACAGTAATTGTCCAGCATAAACATAAGGTTATGATTTGAAGCCAAAATTTCATACCACAAAAATACTGTTATTTTTCCAAATAAAAATCCGCTCGTAGAAAGCGGATCATTATTCAATTATTTATCTTAGTTCAAATTCTTTGCTAAAGATTGGTAATCACTGATATGATTTTCGCTGATCACACGTTGAGCAAAACGGTATCTTGGTCCCCAATATTTGTCGTCTAAAGAAGAAACCATCACACCTCTCGATGTTGCCGCGTGGATAAACTTAATCTCACCTGTTTCTTTGTTCACTTCATTAACAATACCTACATGGGCAATTCTTTTGCTGTGTGCGAAAAAAACCAAATCTCCTTTCTTCAACTCATCCTTAGAAATTCGTTCGCCTTCCTGAGCTTGAGAAGCAGCTACTCTTGGTAATTGGATTCCCATGGTTGCTCCAAAAACGGAAAGAACAAATGCTGAACAATCAATACCGCTTCTTGAAGTGCCACCGTAACGGTAAGGAGTTCCTAGGTATGTATCAGCTTCAGCTAAAAGTTCCGTAATTTTTTCATTATATAGGTTAATACCTGTTTTTTCAATTTCTTTATTTGCCTTTTCAATGTTTGCTAGAGTAGCATCAATTGAGTTATCAGAATTAAGCGCCGCCTTTATATTATTCAAACTTTTTGGAGAAATTGTAGAAAGTTTGGCATCCGCTTTGTATGAAATTGGTTCAGAGACAACGTAATTAGTCACACAAGATTGAAGCGAAAAAAAAGTGACTACTGCCGTTAAATAGAACAAAACTCTTTTCTTCATATATATTAATTATCCGTGTTAGAATTATTTTTTGTTAATGACATAGCAAAAGTAGACATTGATGGTCAGAGCGGCTTGATTCTCGAATGAAGCACAATCTATTTTAACACATTTTAACATAGATTTTATTTATGTTAAAGAAATAAGTAGCCGCAATGCCCCTAGGGGACAT
>JAYRQH010000146.1:0-5599 GCA_041910715.1 Bergeyella sp. | reverse complement strand
TTATCGGTAGTTTGTGCAGATAAGGCAACGGCGACTAACAGGGTAAAAGGATCTTTGTGATTTAACGGAACAGGAATGATGGGATAAAGACGCTCCAACTCATCCATCACAATTTGTCCCCTTTGCTTCTTGGTCATTTAATGCTAAATTTGTGTAAAAATACGAAATATGGTAGAAGTAGGAGATCAGCTTCCGGAGTTTGAAGCGATCAATCAAGATGGAAAAGCAATCAAATCAGAAGATTTTAAAGGAAAAAAGCTCGTTGTCTTCTTTTATCCTAAAGCGAGTACACCAGGATGTACTGCCGAAGTTTGTAACCTTCGCGACAACTTTTCGGCACTCAAAAAACAAGGTTTTCACGTTATTGGTGTAAGCGCAGATTCTGTGAAGCTACAGAAAAATTTTCATGATAAAAACCAATTAAATTATGACCTCATCTCCGACGAGTCTCATGCAATCATCGAGAAATTCGGAGTGTGGCAACTGAAAAAATTTATGGGGAGGGAATTCATGGGAATTGTGAGAACCACGTTTCTTTTTGATGAACAAGGTAAATGCACTGAAGTCATTTCGAAAGTGAAAACCAAAGATCATGCAAGCCAAATTCTAGCATAAAAAAGCCCGATTAATCGGGCTTTCTTGTATTTTGATAGTGAAGAATTATTTTTTAGCTTCTTCTACAGATACTTTTCTGAATTCTTTGAATAGCTTGCTTAACTCTAAAGCTGCTTTTCTAGCTCTTGTTCCAGCTGCTTTGTTTCCTTTGTCAGCTTGTGCACTTGCTTCTGAACTGAATGTTTCAAATTCTGCGTTGATTTTTTCGATTAATTCTTTCATTGTTGATAATTGTTATAAAATGTAATGCAAATATAGATGAATAGACGATTCGTGCAAGTATTTCGGCAAAAAATTCTCGTATTTTTCTATTAATTTTATTAAATAATCGGCTTTTTACGACTTTCACGGCCTCTTTTCATCAAAATGTGCCTCATAATAGCGCAAATATTCATTCGTTTCGGGGAAGTATTCGTCTTTTTGATAAAGTAATCCAAGACGCTCAATTAGATTTTGAGAGGCTTTATTTTCGTTGGAGGTAAGTGCTGAAATTGATTGGATGTTGAACTCGTCTTTCGCATTTTCCAATAATGCCGATGCGGCTTCGTACGCGAATCCTTTTCCTTGAAATTCAGGAAACAGTGAAAAACCAATATCGGGAACTTTAAAAGACGGACGATGAAAGATTCCCACGCCGCCAATTTTTTCTTGCGTCTCTTTCAGTACGATCGTGCAATTGCCGTAGCCTTTTTCTTCTATTTGGGGAAGAAACCTATTTTTAATATACATTTTTGCATCTTCAATCGTTCGGATGTTACGATCGCCAATATTTTGAATAAAAAGGGGGTCGTTGTAGAGTTTTAAAATGAATTCGGCGTCATCAAAACTGACATCACGAATATATAAACGTTGCGTTTCTAAGGGTTTCATTTGCTGGAATCTTACAGCGAAAATAAAAAAAACCGCAGAATATGCTGCGGTTTTTTATGTGGATTATTGGTTGTTATTTAACCAATTTCATTTCACTAATTAAGTGACCGGCTTTACCGTACTTTTCAATAGTCCAAAGAACAAAACGAACGTCAACGTTGATTGTTTTTTGCCAATCTGGTTCAAAAACGATGTCACCACTTAATGCTTCTGAATTTCCGTCGAAGGCAAGACCTAATAGGTTTCCGTGAGCATCTAGGATTGGTGATCCGGAGTTACCTCCTGTAATGTCGTTATCAGAAAGGAAGTTTACGTGAAGTTGCTTCGTTTTCTTGTCAGCATACATTCCGTAGTCTTTTTTCTTCATCATATCCAAGAATCGTTGAGGAAGATCAAATTCTTCATCTCCTTTTTTGTATTTAGCAACCATACCGCGAACATCGGTGTAGTAGTTGTCTTTTTCAGGAATACCGTAGTATTTTCTGTCCGAACGCTCAGGAAGCGTCGTTACTTTCCCGTATGTTAATCTCATCGTAGAGTTGGCATCTGGGTAGAAGCTTTTGTTCGGCTGAGATTTCATTAATCCGTTCAAGAATAAACGTGTATTTTCCTGGAAGTTATCGTCAATTTTCACAAATCTTTCAGACATGAGCTTTTGGTCGTTTACGTAACCGTCTGCAATTTTCTTCAAAGGATCTGCATCAATTTTCAATCGATCAGGATTGTTAATGAAGCTCATCACCGATTGTTGATTTGCAAAAATGGAAGACAATGCAATGTTAGAAACTTTGTTTGCGTCAACTTTCATTAAAGTTGGGGATGCCACGTCTGAGTTCACTTTTCTTTGATAAAGAGCAATCATCTGCGTGAGCATATCACCTTCTAATTGGTAGTTGAATTTTTCATAAAAATTAGATACATTCTTTACCAATTTTTCCTTCATTGATGCTTGTCCTGCAGCATCTTGGTTGGCATACGTTTGCAGAGCAGAACCCAAACTGTAAGCAGCGCTTATGTATTTTGCATTTCTTTGCAATTGCGAGCTGTAGTTTCTTTCAACATTTCTATTGGATGTTTGCTTGTAGTAGGCATCAATATTTTTAAGAACACCTCCATACAAGGCATCATTTTCTCCTTGCAAAGCCCAAGTTTGGAACGTTTTTTCTAACGCTTGCTTATCAGCTATGGTACCGTTTTTCAAAACCGCATCAATAGTTCCTTGTCTGTTTTTCCAGTAGTTAGCAACGCTTGCGTACTGAGAAGCATAGTTTAACTTCGTTGCTTGGTCTTTATCCATATACTTCTTCATCACATCCATCGCAACTTTAGAAGATTCTACCCAAGCTGGATAATCTCTGTACACCATCTGATCGATTCCATACGAAGTTAAATAACGGTTGGTTCTACCCGGAAATCCTAAGATCATGGTAAAGCTGTCTTTTTCGTACCCTTTCAGAGAGATTGGCAACGAATGCTTCGGCTTCATAGGAACGTTGTTAGGCGAATATTCCGCTGGGTTACCATTAGCATCCGCGTATACTCTGAATACAGAGAAATCAGCAGTGTGTCTTGGCCATTCCCAGTTGTCTGTATCTCCACCAAATTTTCCTAATGAATTAGGAGGAGTACCCACTAGTCGTACATCTTTAAAATCTTGATAAACGAAATAATAGAACTCATTTCCGTTAAAGAAATCACGAACTACTACGGTGTATTTACCATTTTCTGCATTTTCTGTTTGGATGGCTTTATATTCTGCAGCGATAATTTTGTTACGCTCTTCAGCAGACATTTTGTTGTTAAGCTTACCATTGATACGAGCGGTCACGTCGTCCATACGTACTAAGAAACGTACGCTAAGTCCAGGCGCTGGAAGCTCTTGATCTTTCTTCATTGCCCAGAATCCGTTGGTTAAATGGTCTTTTTCCGGAGTGGAAAGAGCGGCAATATTTCCGTATCCACAATGGTGGTTGGTAAATAATAAACCTTGTTCTGAAACCATCTCGGCAGTACATCCGCCTCCGAATTGTACAATAGCGTCTTTCACGCTTGAGTTGTTTACCGAGTAAATTTCTTCTGGTGTAAGTTTTAGGCCTTCCTTCTGCATATCAACACCATTCAGTCTTTTGATAAGCATTAATAGCCACATTCCTTCATCGGCTTTTAACTGAAAAAAGCTCAATAAGAATGTAAGTGCAAAAAATATTCGTTTCATTGAGTAAAATTTTAGCCGCAATTTACTAATTTTAGGCATAATACCTATTCTATTCGAGATGAAAAAACAGGCTAAAACGTACAAAATGAAAATTTGGATTAAAATAAGTTGTTTATTCGTGCTAGGTTGTCTACTTTTTTCGTGTGCATCACAAAAAGAATTGGAGGTAGAATTGAAACGAGATTGGAAACTCATCGAGATTTCGGGATTCGAAAAGCCGATCCTTGTACACAATGATGCTGGACTCAATTTGGCGCACTATCCTTTCACAATCTATCTGCGATGTGTATCTCAACGCGTTTCATTGCGTACATTAAGTCACGAAAATGTGAAGATGAAGGTAGAATCTCATCAAGAGCAATTATGTGATAAAACGGTAAATGAAAATTTGAGACTGAAGTTTACCAACGCACTAAACAAAGCAACACATTATCAAGTAAAAGGACATTTTTTGACACTTTTTTTGAACGACGGCTCTGCACTAAAGTTTGTTGCGGCTGATTGGGATTAGTTCCTTGAAAAACAATTTTGTCATAAGTATCAATGCCGATTCAACTTAGCATTGATTTAAAAAAAATACACCTAATTTTGTAGACGAAACAAGAAATACGTATATTGTATAAAATGATTATTATTGAATGTTAGAAAAAAAAGAACATCATTACGAAAAAGCAGTCTTGGTAGGTTTGGTTACCCGCGATCAGGATGAAGATAAATTGAAAGAATATATGGACGAGCTGGAGTTTTTAGCCTATACGGCGGGAGCTACAGTGGATAAACGTTTTGTGCAAAAGCTTTCGCAGCCCGATTCTAAAACATTTGTAGGAAGCGGAAAAGCGGAAGAAATAAAGAATTATGTCAAAGAAAACGAAATCGGAACCGTTATTTTTGATGACGAACTTTCACCTTCGCAATTAAAAAATTTAGAACGTGAGTTGGAAGTTAAAATTCTGGATCGTACCAACCTCATTCTCGATATTTTCGCCCAAAGAGCTCAAACATCCTATGCACGAACCCAAGTAGAACTGGCCCAATACGAATACTTGCTACCACGTCTTACCCGAATGTGGACGCACTTAGAACGCCAGCGGGGAGGAATCGGGATGCGTGGTCCAGGGGAAACCGAAATTGAAACCGATAGAAGGATCATTCGCGACCGTATCTCCTTACTGAAAGATAAACTGAAGGTCATTGATAAACAGATGGCAACGCAGCGTAATAATCGCGGAAAAATGGTTCGTGTAGCGCTGGTAGGCTATACCAATGTGGGAAAATCCACGTTGATGAATGCCTTGTCGAAGTCAGAAGTTTTTGCCGAAAATAAGTTATTTGCTACACTGGATACCACGGTTCGTAAGGTGGTGATTGGTAATTTACCGTTTCTGCTAACCGATACGGTTGGATTTATCCGAAAATTGCCAACGCAATTGGTAGAGTCGTTTAAATCGACCTTGGATGAGGTTCGCGAAGCCGATTTGCTCATTCACGTAGTAGATATTTCGCACGAAAGTTTTGAAGATCATATCGCTTCGGTCAATCAGATTCTACAAGAAATAGATGCCCATCAGAAACCGATGATCATGGTATTTAATAAAATTGACGATTTTTCGTATGTTAAAAAAGACGACGACGACCTAACACCAACGTCGAGAGAAAACGTTTCGTTAGAAGAATGGAAGAAAACGTGGATGGCAAAATCAAAATATCCAACCGTTTTTATTTCGGCGCTCACAAAAGAAAATTTTCCTGAAATGAAACGAATGATCTATGATGAAGTGATGAAAATCCATATTTCTCGATTTCCGTATAATGATTTTCTTTTTGAATATTTTGATAACGATGAAGAGGAAGCTGAGGAAGAATCTGCCTCTGATTAAACACATAAATTTAAAAAAGACC
>JAYRQH010000145.1:0-7990 GCA_041910715.1 Bergeyella sp. | reverse complement strand
TCCGCCCTCAAAGGCCTTTTTTGCTTCGGAATAACTGCATGTTAAATAATCGGGGATATGCATTCCGAGCCGTTCAACAAAACTTGTAAAGTAATCGGACCATGAAAAAGCGACGTAAATATTACCAAACGAATATTCCATAATCAAAGCCCAGCCGATAATCCAAGCGATTAATTCGCCAAAACTTGCGTAGGCATAGGTGTAGGCTGATCCCGCGACGGGAATTCTACTTGCAAATTCAGCATAACACATTGCTGTAAACGCACAAGCGATACCACAAATAATATAGAGCAAGGTCACGCCAGGGCCCCCTTTGTAGATGGCCTCCCCAAGTGAGCTAAAACTTCCCGCACCAATAATGGCGGCAATCCCAAAAAATACAATGTCCCAAGTGCCTAAAACCCGTAATAAGCCAGAAGATTGACCTGCGTTTTCGTAATTTTTTCTTCTGAATAACTGATTCATTATAGGCTGTTTTTTGGGTTAATTTTAACAAATGTAAATATATTCATAATTAAAAATGAAATTTAGCGTTAAAAACTTAATTTTTATCTTTGTACAACCACTGGATCACCAATACATATGCTGAAGAAATACATTTTCCTTTTTCTCCTATTTATTTCACTTTTAGGTTTTTCTCAAACATCAACCAATACGCATATTGTTGATAATTCGGGTACTAAAGTTCTGGATAACTTATCTTACTGTCCAGGTGAGCTTTTTGATTGGAAGGTGGATGCACGCGCCAGTTCTACAGGGAGTTATGATTTGGTAACGGGAAGCTCTATTGCTATTTCGGCAGGGACAACTCCGGTTCCTTTTCCGGATAGAGTAGGAAACAATAAGTTTTCATCGCCACTTAATATCGGGTTTCCCTTTGAATTTTATGGGAAGACCTACACACGAGTGGTGGTTGGAAGCAATGGACGTTTGGTATTTAGCAATTCTCCTGAATTAGATCTGCTTTCTACTTACACCGATCTTCTTCATAGCGGAAATGGAAATCCAGCGGCTTCTGTAAATGTGAAGATTCCTTCACCCGAGTACAATAGAATTTCAAATTCGGATCCGGCAAAAAAACTTGAAATGGCCCAGATTTTTGCTGGCTACACTGATTTACATTATACCAATACAGCAGCTTACACTAAAGTCACGTTTCTTCGAACTACATATTCGGGAAAGCAAGCTTTAGTGTTTTCTTTTACGGACGTTGTTGAAGTTAATAACTCTACCTATTCTACTGTATTAACCAATCAGATTGTTTTGTTTAGTGATCATACGTTTTTAGTGCGTGTAACGAAGAAAAGTAATGTACAAAATGCCTTATTTGGAATTCAGAACGAATCTGGTACAAAAGCAATTTGGCCCGTGGCTAACGAGCCGACTTCAGTTTACAATAATGGAAAATGGTCGGTTACATCAACACCGCTTGACTATCTGTTTAAACCTAATGAAGCTTTAACACCGACCATTACATGGACAAACAACGGCGCTACAGTTTCAAATACAAACACCTATTCTTTTAATCCAACTCAAGATTTGGAGAATGTTCAGGTTAAAATTAAATTTTTGAATGATGCAGGAGTTCAGGTTGGTCCGGAAGAGAGCAGTTCAGTTACCCTAAGAAAAATCAAACCCGTTGTTGTAAAAGATCCTTTATACACTTCAGGTTGCGGAAATCCAGCGAAATTGGAAATCGATACTCCCGTTTCAGGTTTAGCGTATCACTGGTTTAATGTCTTAAATCCTACCACAGAAATTGGCTCTGGAACTACGATTAATGTGGGTACGGGAAGCTACATTGCGAAAGCAAAAAGCTCGGCGGGTGTTTTTTGTGGAGAATCTATTGCGAAGGAGGTCAATATTGCTTCGGTGCTACCCGTTTTTGCTCCACCTGTGGATGGCTATATATTTTGTGATAATCTAGGTGTAAGTTCTCAAGTTTTTAATTTGAACAACGTAGTGAAATACCCACTTGATCCTACAAAATATACGATTACTTTTTTGGAGAATGGAACGCCTATTTCTTCGTCCGTAAATATCAATTCGGGAACTTCACGAAGTTTTAAGATGCGGGTAGAAACACTAACTTCAGTAGCGCCTTCCTGCTCATTTGATGCTGACTTTATAGTTAAATATCAGTCCTTTCCTACAAATGGTGTGATTACGTCCACGAATAAATTGTGTTTCGATTCCAATTCATATTCCATCAGTAAGTTTAAAACGGATTTCCCGCAATATGCGAGTTTTGATATTCGATTTTCGTCAGATGCTACCAATTTTGATGTAAACCCTAAAAATCCTCATAATACAATCTTTGTCGAATTAAAAAAATCAGTCTACACCTGTTCTAGTGTCTTGGAATTGAAGGTTCTTTTTGAACCTGAAGTTTTAGCAAATTTCCCATCGAACCCTGATCCGCAATGTGCCAGTTCAACTCAATATTTTGATTTGGAGGCGTTAAAGCCCCAAATAAATCCAGATCCCAATGTTGAAATTACTTTTCACCAAACAAACTCTGATGCAGAGACAGGTGCAAATCCTCAAAATTTGAAGTATCGTAGCGGTATCGGAACGAAAACGCTTTATATTCGGGTGCGAAATCGGATTTCGAATTGTCTTGCGACCAATATCCCTACCGTTGATTTGATTGTATATAGCAAACCATCCATAAAAACGTCCAATCCAATTAGTAAAACGAATTGTGAGGGAAATTCGTTATTCAACTTAAGATATTCGGTTTCAGAATTAACAGATGCAGATTCATCAATTCCTGTTCAGTTGTTTTATTTCGCTCAATCTGGAACACTTTTAACAGACGCTGAAATAGATAATTATAATGCTTCAGTTCACGGACTGAATCCGTATATTGAGATTAAATATAATTCCACATGCTCAAGTAAAGTAGATTTCCAACTTAAATACAATCCAAAACCTGTTCCTTTAAAAACATCGTTCTCGGTCTGCGGTGAATCGGTTTATAGCAGTTCACGTCTCATATCGGAACTGACTTCAAATTCAAGCAACTATACTACAACTCTGGAAGATGGTTCTGCTCTGCCTATCAATTTTGATGTCAGTTCACTTCCTCGAACCTATCGACTTCTTATTAAAGATAATGCTTCAGGATGTGTTTCAGATCCAGTGAATATTACGTTTGTGCAGGGTGCAGCGACCCCTATGCTTACGGCTAACCCAATCTTGTATGCTCTATGTGATGCATTAGGCAGCACAACTGATGGAATTACTTTATTTGATTTGAATTCCACGAAAGCCCAATTTACGTCTGATCCCACTGCAACGTTACAATTTTATACTGATGCCTCACGAACCAATGAGGTACAAGCTACTTTCACAAATACAAATCCATTTTCGCAAACCATTTACGTGAAACTGACGGGTACCAATTTGTGTCCATCTTTTGGCGTAATTACATTACGAGTCAATTCGGCCAGTAAATCGACAACTTTGAAAGATAAATATATGATTTGCTTTGGTTCTCAGGTTTCAGTGGATGCTGGAACGGAAAACACGAAATTTGATTGGAGCGGAGGATTGGCAGGTTCAAATCCTGCTGTTCGAATTTTTGATAAACCAGGAAATTATACAGTAGTTTTAACGAATGCTACCGGATGTTCGTACACGCATTCATTTGTAATTTCGGATGAGCAGCAGCCCCGAGTTACGGTAAATCAAGATGCAAATAAAATTGAGATTTTCGCTTCTGGCGGCGTCGCTCCCTACCGGTATTCATTTGATGGCGGATTGAGTTTCCAAAATTCAAATATTTTACTTAATCCGACTCAAAAACAATATGTCATTCAGGTTCAGTCTACAATTGATGCGAATCAAGGCGTTTATTGTGCGGGCGAATTGGTTTACTTGTATTCCATCGTCGTTCCTAACGTACTTACACCTAATGGTGATGGCAGTAACGATACATGGACGATTGCTAATCTCGATAAAATGGACCAATTTGAGATCGTGATCGCCGACAGATTTGGCAAGAATGTCTTTACATCGGCTGATAAAAACAAGTTGGTATGGGATGGCAAGCACAATGGTAAACCTTTGGCTACGGGCACGTATTGGTATGTGGTACGATGGTATGATCCTTCTTCGCAGAAAAACGAAATCCGACAGGGCTGGATTCTCCTTAAAAACAGAAATTAATTGGGTTAAAATTAAAATAAAAAATCCATCAGAATGTTCTGATGGATTTTTTATTTTCGTTTGATTATCAATGAATAGTAGGCTGTTTTTACTACTTATCCACATATTAACATTATCATAAAATACTTGTTTATACAATAAGTTTTCTATATTTTCGTTGCTAATTTGTGGATAATTTTTAGTTCCCAAGAAAAACCTAATGTCAATTCAACCAGGTGACCCCGAGTTCACCCAATGAAATCTGGATTAATGAATACGAGAAAAATTTTACTTTCCGCTGCAGTTCTTTACTTTAGCTTCACGGAGGCGCAGCAATCACAATATTACAGCGATAGAGAACACTACAAATTCAACCTCGCAGAAAATCTTTATCAAACTAAGGTATTCAGTGCATCGCAGTACGAGTATGCACAGCAGTATTTTTACAATCAAAATCTGTCGCGGTCAAAAAAAGAAGCCGCTCAGTTTTTTGATAATGTGATTGGTGTGATTTTGCAAAAGAATTATGCAGAAAAAGGTCTGGAAGCTTTTATGAAGGAATATCCGCATTCGGCTTATTTTGCGCAAGCTAACCTTCCATTAGCAGACTATTATCTGGCTCAGAAAGATTTTGAAAAAGCTTTGGAGACTTTACAAAAGGTCAATCAGTATCAGCTTTCCAGAGAAGAAAATACGCAATACATCATGAAGTTGGGGTATGCGAAATATATGACAGGTGATTCGAAGGGTGCCATCGAAGCTCTAGACGAGGCTTATCAGAATATGGACGACTCGCAAAAAAGTGAAGTTGCCTACATGTTGGGACATTTGAATTATGCTGAAGGAAATAATGCAAAAGCTTTTGAGTATTTTGATTCGATAAAAAGTGATGAAAAATATGCTCAGATTGTTCGTCCGTACTACGTTCAACTTTTTTTCAATGACAAAGAGTACGATCGCGCGATTACAGAAGGTGAGCAGTTGCTTACATATGATATTTCTAATGACTATAAAGCAGAAGTGCATAAAATTATAGGAGAAAGTTATTTCATGAAGAAGGATTATCAGTCGGCTTATCCGCATCTGAAAACCTATCTTGAAACTCAAAGTCAACCCTCTGAGAGCGATTTGTACGAAATTGGATACGTTGCCGCTCAAGCTAAAAAATACGACGAGGCCGTATACTACTACAGTCAGTTAACCAATTCATCTTCTGCAATGTCGCAAAACGCTTACTACCAATTAGGGAATGCATATTTGCTTACAGGAAAAAAACAAGAAGCGCTTTCGGCATTTCGATCGGCGTATCAAATGAATTACGATCCTAAGGTGCAACAATTAGCGCATGAACAATATGCAAAATTGAGTTATGAAATTGGAAATCCTTTTGAAGCGGCTCCTACAGTAATCCAAAGTTATACGAAGAAATATCCTTCCAGCCCAAAAACTGCGGAGTTAAAAGGACTTTTGGTGAAATCGTATCTCTACTCGGGTAATTATAAAGAAACTTTGGAAGCGATCGACCGACTGCCAAATTCGGATTCTGAAACGGATAAAGTTGATCAGGAAGTTTCGTTTTTATTAGGTACGGAAGAATTTAATAAAGGAAATTACGACGCGGCAGAAACCTATTTCACCCGAAGCTTAGAGATTAACCAGAACAAGGAAATTACGCCTCGTGCCACGTATTGGCTGGCGCAAACGTATTTTCAGAAAGGTAATTATCCATCTGCAATAACACGTTACGAACGCTTGCTAAATGAATCGTTCCCTGAAAAGCAACAGCTTCCGTACGATTTGGGCTATGCCTATTTTAAATCGAAAAAGTTTGACAAAGCGCAAGCTTATTTTAAAGACTATCTTAAAAATCCTAATCCCGATTTCAAAACAGATGCTGAGTTACGTCTTGCTGATACCTATTATGCAGATAATCAGCTCAATGAAGCGATCGCTATTTATGATAAAGCAGATGCTGGTGACGATTATACTTTATTTCAAAAAGCGATGGCTCTTGGCTTTAAAGGCGATACCGAAGCTAAAATCACCAATCTAAAATCACTGATCTCAAAATATCCACAAAGCGAATACGCAGACGATTCTTTGTATGAAATTGGTTCAGCATACGCAGCGCAAGATGATTTTAAAAACTCAAATGATTTTCTAAATCGAGTTATCAAAGAAAGTAGTGATAAGGATTTAGTAGCTAATGCGCAGATATATAGAGCGCAAAATTTCATGGGAATGGGCCAAGATGATAAGGCGCTTTCCGAACTTAAAACATTAGGAAATACCTATAGAAATACCGCTTTTGCATCAAAAATTGTTCAAGCGTCACGACCAATTTATGTCAAGAAAGGAGACGTTTCGGGTTACGAGTCGTTTGCGAAATCATTAGGGGTAAAAGTGGACGCCTCGGATATTGATGAAATCAACTTAACAAACGCACGAAATCTTTTTGCGAAAAAAGATTATAAAAATGCCATTGCATACTACGAAAAATATCTAGCACAAAACCCAACCGGCGAAGGTTTATATCAGGCTCAGTATGAATTGGGTGAAAGTTATTACCAAACTGCGAGTACGAATAAAGCTTTGGTGACCTTGTTGGAAGTAGCAAAAGTGCAAAATGACTATCAAGAAGACGCACAAACTCGGGTAGCTCAAATTTACTTGAGTCAGAATAAAAAAGAAGAGGCAAAAACCTTTTTAGAAAGCTTGACGACGTCTACAAACGCAACCATCAAAAATTTTGCTCATGTGGAGCTTATGAAGCTGTATGCTGAGGAGAAAAACTTTAATCAAGCACAAAAATACGCCGATCAGGTGTTGGCAAATCCGAAAAACTCGGCTGCCGTATTAGAGAGTGCTAAAGTGATAAAAGCGCGTAGTTTGATGCAAAGTGGCAAAGATAAAGATGCTCAAGCTGCGTTTGCAGCGCTTGAAAAATCGGGAAATACCGAGGTAGCGGCAGAAGCTTTGTACGCAAAAGCATTTTATCAAAATAAAGCTAAAGCATACAAATCATCCAACGAGACAATCTTTAAGTTGGCTAATAATTATGCGGGCGAAGAATTTTGGGGTGCAAAAGCCTTGTTGGTGATGGCGCGCAACTATATCGGGCTTAAGGATAAATATCAAGCAACCTACACCGCGGATCAAATAATCGCCAACTACCAGGATTTCCCAGAAATCGTTGCGGAAGCTAAAGAAATTAAAAAACAAATTAAGTAATCGACCATATAAAAATTGTTGAAAACTGAAAAAAGGCGCAGCCTTCTGTATTATGAATAAAAACTTAAAAATACTATCGTTCTTGTGTGTTGGTTTCTCCCAAATCGCCTTTGCCCAAATAAAGGAAGAGCGACTCATTCTTGATCGGAAAAGAGAACCTGAGGTAAAGAGAATAGAGAAGAAAAAGACATCCATTCCTGCAGAGAAAAATTATCCACCTAAAGAGAAGAAGATTCAGGATTCTCTGAATTTGCGTTACGATATTACGGATGTTCCTGCGGTTTCTGATTTTAAAACCTCAACCATTCAAGGAGCGGATATTGCACCAAAATTTAGCTCAGAATATCAGGATAATTACTTTCAGTTGGGTTTTGGTAATTACAATAAAATTCTTGCGGATGCCATTGTATCCACAATTTTGGAGAATAAAATGCAGGTGGGCGCCGATGTGCATTACCTTTCAACAAGCGGCTTGAAAAAAATCTACGATTGGGATTCCGATCAGCGAACACTTAACGTAGGTGCTTTTCTAAATAATTATGGCGATCTAGGAAAATTCAATATTAACGTAGATTATAACCGGGACGATTATAATTATTACGGAATT
>JAYRQH010000144.1:0-7547 GCA_041910715.1 Bergeyella sp. | reverse complement strand
GTCACATCACTTCAACAATTGGGCTTTACGGTAGATACCCAATCGAAATGGCTAAATGGCGTTGGTATGGAAGTCTCTCCTACGCAAATGGCTCAAATTAAAAACCTTCCCTTCGTAGATCGTGTTGAGTCTTTTGTAAAAAATCCTGGAGCCAAAAATTCATATTCAAAAAATAAATGGGAACAGACAAAAGCGAATAAAAATCTCAGCTACGGCGTCACCCAAAGTCAGTTGGAACAAATAAACCTTATTGCATTGCATCAGGCTGGTTTTACTGGGAAGAATATTCGCATTGCGGTTATTGACACCGGGTTTCCAACAGTTGATACAGGCTCCACTTTTCAGCAAATACGAACACGCAATCAAATCAAAGAAACGTACAACTTTGTTACTCGCTCACCCGATGTTTACGATCCCAATCTGAATGCACATGGGACAGCATGCCTAGGCGTTCTTTCGGGATTTATTGAAAATACATTTGTCGGAAGTGCTCCCGATGCCGATTATTATTTATACGCCACCGAAATCATGTCCAATGAACTTCCTGTGGAAGAACTATATTGGATTGAGGCTGCCGAGCAAGCAGATCGATCGGGAGTAGACATCATTTCGTCGTCATTGGGATATGCAAATGGTTTTGATGACCCTCGTTACGATTATTCATATGCGATGATGAATGGTAAAACAACATTTATAGCACGCGCTGCTCAGATAGCTACCGAAAAAGGTATTCTTGTTTCGAGTGCAATGGGAAATGAAGGCAACAAAACGTGGCATTATATGGTGTCACCTTCTGATGTCCCGAGCGTTTTCAGTGTTGGTGGCGTTGATAGTTCTGGAAATCCATCTGCTTTCTCATCATTTGGTCCCAACTCGGACGGGGTAACAAAACCTGACGGAAGTGCACGTGGAACAGCAACTTACGTGACACTTGAAGATTCGTATTTTACAGCAAATGGAACATCATTCGCTACTCCGCTGGTTTCTGGAGGATTTGCCTGCTTAATGCAAGCATTTCCTAATCATAGTGTTGCCGTATTGCAGGACAAAATTCGCACAACAGCATCGTTATATCCTTCCGTAAATGATCAGTTAGGAAATGGTATTGTAAGTTTTTTTGCAGCCTATCAAGGTGTGTTGGCAACTCACGAAAATACACGTAAAAATGAGCTAAAGATTATTCCCAATCCAGTAAAATCAAGTTTTGCAATACGTACAAAATCCAACATTAAGAAAATCGAAATTTTTGACGTTTCGGGACGTTTTATTACGTCGTTCCCTAATCAAGAATCGTATTCCATTGAGCATCTAAATAAAGGAGTTTATTTAATAAAAATCAAATCGGATACAGACGAACTAGTCGAAAAAATCATCAAACTTTAATATAAAACCCTCTCAATCGTGAGAGGGTTTTTAAATATGCTTAAATCAAAATTTTTATAGTTCTCTAAGCGGAGTTTCTACTTGCATTAATATTTCCGAAAAGAGAACGTATCACCAGTTTTTCGTATACTTCTTTATGTTCGTCCTCTTGCTGGATTTTCATCAACGCATATTGCTGAATGGTAAGCAGGGGTAGCACAATTTTTTCCCGTATTTTCACCGACTTACGCGACATAGGCTCATCTTGTTGTAGCATTTTGTAGCCCGTAAGTTCCAGCATTATATTTTTCGAGAGTTCAAATTCATCGTGAAGTATAGTCCAAAATGCACCAAACTTCGAATTGGACTTCATATAGGACGTTAGTGGAAAGTAAGTTTTGTTCATACTCATCATTGAGTTGAGTACCAACGTTTTAAAAAATGCAGATTCTTTATATAAAGCTTTAATATCATCAAACCTACCCGACTCTTTCAACTGATTAATTGCATAACCAAAACCATAGAATCCGGGCACATTCTGTTTCAATTGCGACCACGACCCTACAAAAGGTATCGCACGCAAATCTTCAAATTTTAATTGGTGATCGCTTCCTCGTTTAGTTGGTCTGCTTCCGATATTGGTTTTCCCATAGTACGGCAATGTGCTCATTTCCTGCAAGTACGGGACGAACATGGGATTTGATTTTAGCTCTGAATATTTTTCATAGCTCAATGCTGCCAATTCCTCGATCAATGCGCGATTCTGAGGCGAAAGTTCATTTTTTGAGTTTGGAAAAACCGCTGTTTCTACTCCAGCGGTAAGAAGTTGTTCAAAATTATATTTAGCTTGATCAATATTACCATAAACACTCGTAATAGTCTGACCTTGAATGGTTAGTTCAATTTTGTTATTGGCGATTGTATTACCCTGAGAAGCATAAAAATCATGGGTTTTTCCACCTCCACGAGCGGGCGGGCCGCCACGACCGTCAAAAAACACTACACGAATCGCATTATGCTCTGAAACAGCAGTAAGACGTTCTTTTGTGGTATAAATCTCCCAATTTGCCTTTAAATATCCTCCGTCTTTTGTCCCATCGGAAAAGCCGAGCATAATTGTTTGATTGTTTTGACGTAGAGCCAAATGCTTCTGATATAATGGATGCGTATATAGTTTTTGCATTACAAGCTCCGCTTGCTCTAAGCCTTCCATCGTCTCAAAAAGTGGAATAATGTCCATTTTTATTTCCACATCTTGATAGCCAGCCACTTTGAAGAGTGCCAAGACATTGAGAACATCTTTTACTTCGCTCGAATTGGAAATAATATAACGGTAAATTCCGCGCTCGCCATTCGTTTTTTGAATGTCTTTTATTTGACG
This sequence comes from Bergeyella sp., assembly GCA_041910715.1. Lineage (GTDB taxonomy): Bacteria > Bacteroidota > Bacteroidia > Flavobacteriales > Weeksellaceae > JAFAFC01. The sequence goes on along the minus strand of JAYRQH010000144.1, from coordinate 4,804 downwards.
AATATTTTCCAGTGTATCACGTGTAACATCATCGTATTTCGAAAAATCAAATGAATGGTTTGATTGTATTAACTGCTTAAATTTTTCGTCATCTGTTGCGCTGATATTAGGGAACTCACTTTCAAAAATGGTGTTAATAACCGATTGATGAACACGGCTGTCTTGGCGAATATCTAAAGTCGCAAAATGAGTTCCAAAGATTTTCACACGATCTCTAAAATCGTGCAAAAGTTCGATGAACAGTGAGTTATGCTCTTCTATTACTATTCTTTCGGCTTCGTCGATTTTGTTGAGAATCATTTCGGAGTCTAAAAATTCGTGATTGAACATCGCTTTGTAAATCTGATCATTAAGTTCAGCTAAAACCTCCGAAACGCCTCGGAAACTCATTCGTCTTCGAAGTCGTTTTAAATGTGCATAATATTCTTTAATAATCGACGATCTCAATTCATTAGCCACAGAACGTGTTACTTCGGCTGTTACAAACGGATTCCCATCACGGTCGCCTCCTGGCCAAAATCCCAACTGAAATACATCTTCGTGAATGTGATTTTCGCCATCACCAAACATGGCATTGATTTTTGTATAAAGCTCGCCAATGGTGTCATAATAGACATAGCGCAAATAGTAAATGATGCTTAAGGCCTCATCAAAAGGCGTCGGTTTTTCCTTATTAACAAAAGGTGTTTTTCCTAATTGCTGCAAAAGAACATCGATGTCGGAAACGGAATCGTTAAGGACGGCTTGTCTAAGATCATGAATGATATGTTGCACAGAAGAAGGGTAAAATTGAGTTGGATGAGCAGTAAACACCATTTTTACGGCAAAATTTTGCAGTTTATCACGAACTTTCTGCAGCTGATGTTCTTGTATTGTGCGTTCATACAAATTCATCAATGTACCATTATCACTATCGGAATGCAACTGAGGAAATGCCGCATCTTCAATCGAATCAAAAAGCACCACCTGTCTTTCAATGTACTGAATAATTTTAAAAAGAAGTTCAATCTTCTGCTGCTCGGTTTCAAGATCCGTATGCTTTTCAAAAAAAGTTTCTACAATGGCTAAAGGTGTTTTCTCCTCCTGATATCCTACTCTACTTTCCTCGGCAAGAAAAGGCAGTAACGTCCCAATATTGGTCATTTTATCATAAGGCAAACTCATAAAGAGCGCATTATAGATTTGAAACTTATTTTCGACAACTTGTCGAAATTGTTCTTTCTTCTGATCGTTAAGCATACTTCATTTTTTAAGCACAAAAAAAGTGCGGAAAAAATCGCGCACTTACTTTTTTAGTTATTTCCAATCAAATTTATAAAATAAATGTTAGTTTTTGAAGATGATTGGTAAAATTTCATTTTTATTTAACCCAAACTTGCGGATTTCGCTATCTGAGAATTTTTGTGAGTAAAAATTAGCATCCACACTAAAACCTACACTTTTCAGACGTTCAAAATAATCCATACCGTACCAACGAACATGATCATACTGTCCGAAATGCTTTTGTCGTTCTTTGGGATCGGTAATCGAGAAATCTTCATACGTTTTTTCCAAAGAGATTTTCATAGGAACTTGGACAATTCCCCACCCGCCGTTTTTCATTACTCGATAGAGTTCGGACATGGCTTTTCTATCGTCCTGAATATGTTCCAATACATGATTACAGATGATGACGTCAAAGGTATTATCTTCAAAAGGCAGATCCAAAATATCAGCTTTCACATCCACAATCGGCGAATACAAATCGGCTGAGGTATAGTCTAAATTTTTAAGTTTTTTAAATTTCCTTAAAAATTCCTGTTCGGGCGCAATGTGCAGCACTTTCAGATTTTTAGAAAAAAAATCAGTGTCATTTTGAAGGTAGAGCCACATTTGCCGATGTCTTTCTAAAGATAACGTACCTGGTGAAAGCGCATTTTCACGTTGCTTTCCATAGCCATAGGGCAGAAATTTTCGGTAGCCCTTGCCATCAATAGGATCAAGAAACTGATCACCTTTAAAAAACTGATAGATCAATGGCCTCGCTGCAATACTCAACTTAATGAGTATGGGTCGTGGTAACGTATTGAGTAGTATTTTCGAAAGTTTCTTCACTAAACGTGTTTTACCAATCGTATTGAAATGCTTTTTCTTCGTCACTTACGATACCCAAAGCATCATAAATATATTGAAACGTGGAAAGCAAAACCGGCTTACCATTTATGATAGTCACATCGTGCTCAAAGTGAGCGGATGGCTTCTTATCCAGTGTAGTAACCGTCCAACCGTCGTCGTGAAACTCAACTTTTTCAGTTCCAAGATTGATCATCGGCTCAATTGCTAATGTGATCCCATCTTTTAAGACTTTGCCGCTTCCTTTTCTACCATAATTAGGCACTTGCGGATCTTCATGCATGGTTCTTCCCACACCATGACCAACCAATTCGCGAACAACACCGTAGCCTTCCTTTTCGCAATAGGTTTGTATTGCGTTTGAGATATCGCCCACTCGCTTTCCACGCACACATTGCTCAATCCCTTTGTACAAGGATTCTTTTGTTATTTTAAGTAATTTTTTTACTTCGGGTGCTACTTCACCAATTTCAAAAGTATAGGCATGATCTCCCACAAAACCATTTAAGATGGTCCCGCAATCCACAGAAATAATTTCACCTTCCTGCAAAGGAACATCTGTCGGAAAACCGTGCACGACCTGTTCGTTTGGCGACATGCACAAGGTATTCGGAAAACCTCCATAACCTAAAAACGCGGGTTCGGCTCCGTGATCTTTGATGTAATCGTAAGCCAATTTGTCTAAATATTTAGTCGTAACTCCTGGTTTGATTTCTTTTGCAAGCATTCCCAAGGTTTTTGAAACCAACTGGGCTGCTTCGCGCATCAAATAGAGTTCTTCTAATGTTTTTAAATGAATCATTTCGTATAATTTTAAGGCTAATTTTCTGTTACCAGAATAAACCCTTCTTTTTTTCTTTTTTCAATTTGGAATAGGCTAACACTTCATTCCCTTCCACACGAAATTCAATCTTATCGTTGATGATATTGTAAATTTCGCCCCAACCTGGAAAACCACCTAAGTTTCTATCGTCTATAAATAGATCCGCATCCAACTTGCGCGATGCTGTTGCCGAATCAAAAACTTCGCCTTCAAAACTGGAGTTAATCGCATAAAATTCGATTCCGTTTTTACGACAGAAATCCACAGCATCTTGCAATGACTGCCCATGACGGTACGTCCACAAAATCAAACGGTAACCTTCTGATTGAAGTTTTTTTAGCGTTTCGAAAACAAATGTTTTCGGTTTTCCAATTCCTGGATATGCATCATCGACAATGGTTCCATCAAAGTCTACAGCAATTTTTTTATTACTTTTCAGCATGAAATTATTTTAAATGGATGCAAAGATACTAAAATCCACAAAAAATGGCTGATTTCTCAGCCATCAAAATTGGTTTGTGATTTACGATCGAACCCACTTAAAATTATACGATGTTTCAGGTGTCGTAATTCGGTCGGTGATACGTTGCAAACGATCTGGTAGTTTTAGCAAATATTCACGAGCACGCTCCGCGGAATCATTAAGCCCGGTAACCGATTCAATTTTCCAAGTATCTAAAAGATCTTTCAAAATATTGATGTAGTCTTGCGCTGTGTATACTGAACAACGCTGCGCTGCGTCTGAAAAATGTTGCCACAATTCGCCCACTTTCTGACCAGACTCTCGCATAAGATGTGCTGGCATTACGATTTTACTTCGCATCATTCCTTCAAAGGCCTTCATCATTTCGGAAGGATCCATTTGAAAAATTTCGCTTACAAATGTTTGGTATGCCTTGGCATGTCTTGCCTCATCAGCTGCGATAACCCCACACATTTGAGCTAACTTTTTATTACCACTCTGCTTCGCCAATGTACCTACACGACGGTGCGAAATATTGGTTGCTGTTTCCTGGAAACTTGTGTACACAAAATTACGGTACGGATCGTTTCCTGTTTCAATATCAAAACCATCACTGATTAAATATTGTGTGGTAATTTCCATTTCGCGCATATTAACACGACCACACAAATACAAGTATTTTCCTAATAAATCGCCGTGTCTGTTTTCCTCGGCCGTCCAGTTACGAGTCCATTTGGACCAACTGTTATTTTCCTGCTGGTTAACTCCCTCGATACCCATGATCCATGATTCGTACGTTGGTAGAGCTTCTTCCGTTATACAGTCGCCTATAAGTGTTACGAATAAATCGTAAGGCATTTCGTGAGCAAATTCACGCAATTCATTAACATCATCTATGAAGGAATCTTTGGAGCTGTCGGGTAAAAAATCAGAGGGCTGCCATATTTTTTCAATAGGTGTTAAAAATGAAGAAATATATTCGTCCATTTTTTTACCAATGGTTTCCATTACTTCAAGTTTTGTGAAGGATAAGTTCATTCTGTTTGTTTATTGTTAGTACAAAAATACGAATTACCATGCAGTGCATAAAATAAAATACGAAAAAAGCCGAAGGTAATTCGGCTCTAAAAATACTATTTTTTTCTGAAAAATTAATTAAACACTAGGAAATAATGACGTTTCCCGACATTTGATCTGGCACAGGAACACCCATTGCGACTAAGATGGATGGCGCCATATCACCAAGTTTTCCTGGTTTCAGGTGCCAGGTTCGTTCTTTATCCATAACAATTAACGGAACCAAGTTTGTAGAGTGCTGAGTATTAGGACTTCCATCAGGATTTACCATCACGTCCGAATTACCATGATCAGCAAGAATGAAGACTGTATACCCATTTTCGTAGGCT
>JAYRQH010000143.1:0-6853 GCA_041910715.1 Bergeyella sp. | reverse complement strand
TATGCGCTATTGATCGTGGGGTTACCGATTCTACCATAATTGGTGAAGGTTCGGTATTGGATAATCAGATTCAAATTGGTCATGATACCGTTGTTGGAAAACGAGTGCTCATTGCATCACAAACAGGTATTGCTGGATGTTGTATTATCGAAGATGAAGTTACGGTTTGGGGCCAAGTAGGCATGGCGTCGGGTGTCACTGTGGAAAAAGGAACGGTTTTACTAGCGAAAGCAGGAGTTAATCGAGATCTGAAAAAAGGAACCTACTTTGGACCAATTGCTGAAGAGTTTAGAGATTATCTGCGCAAAGAAGTGGTGATAAAAAACATGAGTAAGAAAGGACTTTAATTAAGAGAAAAATAGTATTTTTACAACATTCATTTTTTACGGAAAGTGAGTGTTCAAAAAACCTGTTAAATTTAAAATTCAATAAAAAATATAAGATGTCAGTATTAGTAAACAAAGATTCTAAAGTAGTAGTACAAGGATTTACAGGAAACGAAGGTACATTCCATGCAGAGCAAATGATAGCTTACGGAACAAACGTTATCGGAGGTGTTACTCCAGGAAAAGGAGGTTCTGAGCATTTGGGAAAACCCGTTTTCAACACCGTAGCTGAGGCTGTTGAAAAAGCAGGAGCTAACGTGAGTATTATTTTCGTTCCACCTGCATTCGCTGCAGATGCTATTATGGAAGCTGCACAGGCTGGAATTAAAGTAATCGTATGTATTACCGAAGGTATCCCAGTGGCTGACATGGTAAAAGTAAAAGCATATATTGCTGATAAAGATTGCCGTCTTATCGGACCAAACTGCCCAGGAATTATCACTTCCGACGAAGCAAAAATCGGTATTATGCCAGGTTTCGTTTTCAAAAAAGGAAAAGTAGGTATCGTTTCAAAATCAGGGACGTTAACATACGAAGCTGCGGATCAAGTAGTGAGAGCAGGTTACGGCGTTTCTACAGCAATTGGTATCGGTGGAGACCCAATTATTGGTACAACAACCAAAGAAGCATTAGAATTATTCATCAATGATCCAGAAACGGAAGCAGTTGTGATGATTGGTGAAATCGGTGGATCACTTGAAGCAGAAGCAGCAAGATGGTACAAAGAAAGCGGTTCTAAGAAGCCTGTAGTTGGTTTCATCGCAGGACAAACAGCGCCTAAAGGTAGAACGATGGGACACGCTGGTGCAATCGTTGGTGGAGATGAAGATACGGCACAAGCTAAAATGGCTATTATGAGAGAATGCGGAATTAACGTGGTTGATTCTCCAGCAGATATCGGTGAAACGGTAGCAAAAGTTTTAGGATAAAAACACTAAAAACACACATACAATGAGAAAAGTTTTCATAGGTCTTGCACTCGCAATGGCAACTGTAGTTTCGGCTCAAGTTGATTTTAGCAGTACGAGATTTGGGCTTACAGGTGCACTAAACTACTCACGGGTAAAAAATGCGCATAATCCTTCGGGACCATTATATACCTTTCATGCAGGAGTGTTGGCGCTTATTCCCATAGGACAAGATGATCAATACTATATACAGCCAGAAGTATTGTATTTTGGGGCAGGTGAAACGGGAAAGGATAAGGATATGAAAGGAAAACATGGGTATGATGCTAAATATGCAAATAACTACATCAGTGTTCCTATTTATTTCAAAGGATATTTTTCAGAAGCTGAAAGCGAATTTTTCGGTTTGATTGGTCCTCGATTTAACTTTTTGCTAAATCAAAAAGTGACTAATCCAGCGCGCGATTATTATGATCCTAATGTGATCAATCCTCAATATCCGGATATTAATGGAAAAGCCAATAAATTTAACTTTGCATTGGGTGTGGGTATAGGATATAGTTATAAAAGACAGTTGGAACTCAACGTTAAATATGACTTCGGTGTATCAAATACCTATCCTAATATGGTTGAAGGGTGGACAGGAGATCCAAACACGGCGAAGCGAAAGTCTGAGCAAGTGTTAAGTGTAGGTCTCAGTTATATTTTTGAATAGACTATTCATCTATAGAGAAAAAAAAGTCGAGTGCATTTTGCGCTCGACTATTTTATTTTGTTACGTTTGATGAAGATTAGCTGCCTTTCATCCATTTCCACATTTCTTTCAAACTGGCTTTATTGCCGTATAGTAAAATACCAATTCTGTAAATCTTACCCGCGAGATAGATGGTGAGTATTGTTGTTCCCAAAAGCAAAAGAAGTGAAACAACGATTTCCCACACAGGAACTCCAAAAGGAATACGTGCGACCATGGCAACGGGCGATGTAAAAGGAATCATCGATAACCAAAAAGCCATCGGTCCATCGGGATTATTCATGATGGTCATACTTCCATACATACCAATCGTAAGCGGAATAATAGCAAATAACGTAAATTGTTGCGTTTCTGTCTCATTATCCACAGCAGAACCTACTGCCGCGTAAATGGAGCTGTAGAACATATATCCCAAAAGAAAGAATAAAATAAAAACACCAATAACCACGGGTATATTTAAACTTAATAAGACATGCGAGATTTCGCTGGCATACTGCTGGAAATTAAATGCTTCAGCTACTTCAGGATTTTGATCCATTTGTCCCTGCACAGCCGAAAATCCAGTGTTGAAAAAGACTGCTGCCACTACCGTCATTAAGATCCAAATAATAAACTGCGTCAGGGCAACTAATGTAACACCGAGGATTTTACCTACCATTAGGTCGAACGGTTTTACCGATGAAATAATAATTTCAACCACACGATTGTTCTTTTCTTCCAAAACACTTCGCATAACACGAACACCATAAATAATGATGAACATAAATGTGGCGTAGGTAAGAATCATGGCAAGTCCGCTTTTTACTGCAAAAGCCATATTAGAATCGCCCTGATCTCCGGAGCTGATGTTCTCCACCTTCAAGTCAAAAGATTTGTCCAAAGCTTTTATTTGGGCTTCATTCACACCCAGATCTTTCACCTTTTGTTTTTGGATAACCTGTTTTAGGTCATTGGCGACTTCTTTTTTAGTGTCAAATCCTATTTTTTTATTCACCAAAAGTAGCGTGTTTTTCTCTAACAGATCGTACTCTTTTTGCTGCAATTCCGGTATAATGAGGATACCATCAATTTCTTTGTCTTCTTGTGTTAGTTCCTTTTTTACTTTCGATTCATCTGCATTCGGAATGAAATTGTAAGCCACCGTTTTTGTGGATTTCATTTCGTTTTTGAAGAGCCCACTTTTATCAACTACTTGAATCACAGATGAGGTTTCGTTGGCTTTGAACATGAAGGAAATTAATACGCCAAAACCCACCATAAGCAATGGTGCCAATACCGTCATCACGATGAACGACTTCTTTTTTACTTGGGTAAGATATTCCCTTTTGGTAATTAGTAGGATATTTTTCATGATGGACTCGTTTGGCTTACGGCTTTAATAAAAACTTCGTTCATGCTTGGTATTTTCTCATCGAAGCTCCGAACGTTTCCCATGGATACCAGTTCATTAATGACTTGGTTTTGAGTGCTAATATTAGAGATGTCGAAATTTAAAATACCGTTTTCTGTCGAAATATTGTGAAGTTGGTGGGCCTTTTTAAATAGTTCAAAAGCCTCATTATTTACGTCGGATAGAGCAATCTTAAAAATGTTTTGCTTGAATTTTTCGCGAACATCAAACACTTTTCCATCCAAAATTTTTCTTGAATTGTTGATTAACGCGACATAATCACACATTTCTTCAACACTTTCCATGCGGTGTGTGGAAAGAATGATGGTCGTTCCCTCATTTTTCAGACGGATGATTTGATCTTTTATTAGGTTGGCGTTCACGGGGTCAAAACCCGAAAACGGTTCATCCAAAATCAACAATTCTGGGCGGTGCAAAACCGTTACCACAAATTGAATCTTTTGGGCCATACCTTTAGAAAGTTCAGCTAATTTCTTTTTCCACCAATGATCGATATTCAGGATGTCAAACCATTTCTGCGCTTCTGCCTGCGCATCACTTTTGCTCATGCCTTTCAGTTCTCCAAAATACAAAAGCTGATCACCGACGGTCATATTTTTATACAAACCACGCTCTTCGGGCATGTAACCAATATTTTGTATATGATCAGGGTTCAGCGGTTGGTTGTTGATGTATACTTGGCCTGCATCGGGCTTCGTAATTTGATTGACAATTCGGATGAAAGACGTTTTTCCCGCTCCATTTGGACCTAACAGACTGTAAATACTGGCTTTTGGAACTTCAATGGAAAAATCTTGCAAAGCAACTTTTTTTCCTGCATCGTAGGTTTTAAGAATATTTTCTGCTTTAAGCATGTTTGGTTTTTTCAATTAATTAGTGTGCACGAAGCCTCCATTGTTACAATACATTCGGAATGGCTTATGCACGTAATGAAGTACTAGCCGAGGTCTTGAGCATAGAAATTTTCGTAGAAAAATTGAGTTTCCTCTATTAAAGCATCCATTTCCTGTAATGTGAAGACTTCGAGGAAGCGTTTCTTAAATTCTTTGAAATGGGGAATCCCACGAAAATAATTGCTGTAATGCTGGCGCATTTCCACCAAGCCAATTCGCTCGCCTTTCCACTCTGTACTCCATAGAGCGTGATTTTTCACGGCTTCCAGGCGGTCTTTTATTGTGGGTTCTGGCAGGATTTCTCCTGTTTGAAAATAGTGCTTTATTTCGTTGAAAATCCACGGATAACCTATGGCACCACGACCGATCATGACCCCGTCGCATGCGTATTTGTCTTTGTATTCTTTTGCTTTTTCGGGAGAATCGATATCACCATTTCCAAAAATGGGGATTTCGATATTGGGGTTGTTTTTTATGCGAGAAATATGTTCCCAGTCAGCTTCGCCCTTATACATTTGCGCTCGTGTTCGTGCGTGAATGGTAAGCGCTTTTATGCCGGTATCTTGCAAGCGTTCGGCGACTTCATCAATATTAATGGAATCATGATCCCAACCAAGCCGCGTCTTCACTGTTACAGGTAAATGTGTTGATGAGACCACCGCTTTCGTTAGCCGCACCATCAAATCAATATCCTTCAATACACCAGCGCCGGCTCCTTTGCATACCACTTTTTTCACAGGACATCCAAAGTTAATATCCACTAAATCAGGTTGTACAGTCTCCACAATACGTGCGGACATCGCCATAGCTTCTTCGTCTCCACCGAAAATTTGAATTCCCACCGGACGTTCGTAATCAAAAATATCCAGTTTTTTTCTACTTTTGATAGCATCTCGTATCAGTCCTTCAGAAGAAATAAACTCCGAATACATCAAATCGGCTCCATGCATCTTGCAAAGCTTTCGGAAGGGAGGATCACTCACATCCTCCATTGGAGCGAGCAGAAGTGGAAACTCAGGAAGTTCGATGTTGCCAATTTTTACCATAATGCAAAGATACGAAATGAATGAAAAGTAGCACCAGATATTAAAAACTTGCTTTTACCTGTACCGAACCTATATGGATGGTTCTATCCTCCGAGTTTCTTCCTTCGTAGTTGATGTTCATGATGATAAACGAAGTGATATTTTGTTGTATAAATAAACTCCAGACTTGGTTTTTTCCCGCTTTAAGACCATCCAACATCTGATTTCCAACCAGAGAAAATGAATTCCCGGTAAAATTATTTTGGATGAACGAAAAACTTCCACGAATGGATGTTTTCTGATGATCCCATTGTAAACTTCCCGTTAAATCCAGCGTTTTTAGTGCTTCTTCACCATCACGCCTGTTTTTACTAATCCACGCCGTAGAAAGCTCGGCTTGCAAGCGTTCTGCAAATTTATAGGTTGCTTTAGGTCGTGTTTCCCAACTGTCCAAAATATAATTACGAGTAGTAAAAACTTGAGAATTATTGGTATTTTGGGCGATACTGCTTTCCCAATCCAATCGTAAATTCTTCTGAAATTTATATCCCAAATTAACAAAATGGGCATTCCGATTGGTCTCTTCCAAACTAAAATTCGCATTAATCATATTCACCGTATTTATCCAACGGTAATTGGCGTTCCAGCCAGAAGTGTCGGAGGGGTTAAATAACGCAGAAAATAAAATATTTTGATTTTTTAAAATTTGATTTGGTTCTTTTTTGAAAGGATTGAGAATAACAACTTTCTCGTTTTTGAAAAAAGAATTTTGAGAAAGTAATGAAAAGTTAAAATTCCAACGTTTGAGAAACGCATTTTTTGACTGAAAAATGATATAGGGATTTACAAAAAGCGAAAGCTGCAATTTATTTTTATTTGAAGGTGTATATTGTACCGTATTGGTATAAACACGGATGTATTGTGCGAGATCGGAGTATTCGGCAACCTCAAATTCATCCAACTGTTGTACGCCATCTCCATTATAATCGGTCCATTTATAAATCCCTTGTCCATCGGTTACTTTGATGTACTGAAACGCCCGTTGCGCTTCCTGCCCATTTCCAAGTTCGTAAAAAGCTTGCAATCGCATTCCATTATTGAATAGTTGCTGATTATAGACGATATTTCCTACGATGAAGTCCTGATTTCCGGTCCATTGCTCGTGGTTTTGTTGATAAAAAAACTTACGGTAATGGAGTAGGGCACTTAGCTGTGTTTTTTCGGTTTTAATAAGCTCGCTCTGCGCTACGAAACCAACAATACGATTAAAATCCTGTAGTCTGTTATCTAAAATGGAATCATTATCTCGGAAGTAAATTTTGGTCATTAATTTGGTTCGCGCCGAATCGCCAATTTTCTTTTGAAGGAAAATTTCTTTCCAACTGAAACTCGAAAGATCGTACTGCTGAGTTTCGTTCAGTTTTTTCAAATTATGCTCCATACTGGCGCCTACAGCCCAGCTGCCTCGGGTACGCT
>JAYRQH010000142.1:0-3024 GCA_041910715.1 Bergeyella sp. | reverse complement strand
TGATTGCGCTTATTTGATAAGATGCAATTAAAATCTGCGCCCGAGAGTCCGGCTGCTTTTTTTCCGTTTTGATAAAATGCGGCTACCAAATTTTTATTGATTAATCCTGCATAAATCATGGTACATAAATCCATCGTTTCCGCAGAGGTGATTCGTCTTCCTTCAATCATTTGTTGAGGAATATCAAGTCGAGATGCGAGTTCGGTTACTTTTTTACCACCACCATGAATCAAAATCAGCTTTTTGCCACTCGATGCGCAAGCTTGAATGCATTTTTCCAACGCTGCTGGATTATTTAGAGTGTCGCCACCAATTTTTATGATATACAGGTTTTCCATCCTTTTTGTAATTTAAATTAAACTGAAAACTTTTCCTACTCCTTTCCTACTTTACAACTCAATCTAAAGGTAACAAATCACTAGTTAGTTTCGGAAAAGCTACAGTTTTGATGTCTAGAATTAGACAATCAACACACTATCTTTACAAGCTGTTTTCCAGCATTTTTTTTATAATCGTTTGTACAGAAACGGTGCGGTTGTATGCTTGCTGGTAAATCAATGAGTTTGGTGAATCCAGCACGGCATCACTCACCTCCACATTACGTCGAACGGGTAAACAGTGCATGAACTTGGTTTCTGGATTGGCTTGAACAAAATCGTCACCCAACAACCAATCGTCCTCTACCGCAGGCATTGCACCATAGTCATCATAAGAACACCAGTTTTTAAAATACACATAATCAGCACCTTCTAAAGCTTCTGCTTGATTATGATACACTTTGGCATCGCCAACGTATTGCGCATCCAAGTCATATCCTTTTGGATTGGCAATCACGAAATCAACATCGACTACATTCATCCATTCTGCGAAGGAATTTCCTACACAATGTGGAATTGGCTTAATGTGAGGTGCCCACGATAAAACGACTTTAGGTTTACCCGGTTTTTTCCAAGTTTCTTTAATTGTAATAACATCTGCAAGCGATTGCAAAGGATGTCTCGTTGCCGATTCCAATGATATTACAGGAACATCAGCATATTTGATGAATGTTTTCAAAACTTTATCTGTACTATCGTCTTCCTTTGATTTCAACCCGGGAAAACAACGAATACCGATAATATCACAGTATTGGCTAAGTACTTTGGCAGCATCTTTAATATGTTCGGTCGTTCCGCCATCCATAACAGCGCCTTCTTCAAATTCCCAAACCCAAGCATCTTGTCCTGCATTAATCACTTGAACCTGCATTCCCAGATTCTCTCCGGCTTTGATACTGCTCATACGTGTTCGCAAACTTGGATTGAGAAAGACGAGACCTAATGTTTTATTCTTTCCCAAATCTCCGTTGGCATATAAATTTTTCTTAACTTCTAATGATTCCTGCACTAGCGCATCTAAATCTTTGATATCGTGAACCGATGTGAAATTTTTCATCGTGTACTTTTTAAAATTAGTGTTTACTACCTAGTTTAAGGTCTGCTTTAAACTTTCGAGGAAAAAATCAATTTCTTCCTTACTGATTGTAAACGGTGGCAACAGACGCATGGTCTTGGGATCTGTCGCGCTTCCTACCAATATTTTGAAATCTTCGCGCAGTTTTTTGGAAACTTCTTTTGCTGGGAAATCAAAATCAATGGCAATCATCAAACCTTTTCCACGAACTTCTTTTATAGCATCTATCGTTTTTAACTGATCCATTAAATAGTTTCCCAGTTCTGCAGATCGATCAACTAAGTTTTCCTGCTCCATAATTTCCAAAACTGCAATACCAGCGGCACATGCTAAATGATTTCCGCCGAACGTCGTGCCTAACATTTTATGTTTTGCAGGTATGGACTCATGTACCAAAACTCCACCGATAGGAAATCCGTTCCCCATGCCTTTTGCTGTTGTAATAATATCCGGTTTAACACCAAAATATTGGAAAGCAAAGAATTTCCCACTTCGTCCGTAACCAGATTGGATCTCGTCGCAAATGAAGTAGGCTTTGGAATCGTTGCAAAGTTTTTGAATAGTTTCTAAAAAGTCCTGAGTCGGGATATTAATTCCGCCAATGCCCTGAATTCCTTCCACTATAACCCCAGCCAATTGGTCTTTATGAGCTTCGAACGTAGTTGTTAAAGCATCAACATCATTAAATGGACAGAAGATGAAATTATCCGATTCGTTTACTGGAGCAATAATCGAAGGATCGTCGGTAGCCGCTACCACGGCCGAGGTTCTCCCGTGAAAAGAATGAGAAAAAGCAATAAACTTTTTCTTGCCTGTCATAAACGAAGCTACCTTTAATGCATTTTCGTTGGCTTCTGCGCCGGAATTACACAAGAACAGTGCATAGTCTTCACAACCAGAAGCAATGCCTAGTTTTTCAGCCAACTCCTCTTGCACTGGATTAATAACCGCATTGGAATAGAACCCAATTTGGTCCAATTGATTTTTAAGTTTGGAAACGTATTTCGGATGCGCATGGCCTACGGAAATGACCGCATGGCCGCCATAAAAGTCAAGATATTCCACTCCATTATCGTCCCAGAGTTTACAATTTTTGGCCTTTACAATCGTAATCTGAAGCAAAGGATAAACGTCGTATAATTTCATTATAAAAAATTCCTAAAAATAGGTTGTACTATAGTTGTAGTATATTTAAAAAACTGAAGGTTTTAGGTGTAGACCAGCAGTTTCTTCAAATCCAAACATCAAGTTCATATTTTGAACCGCTTGTCCTGAAGCCCCTTTTAACAAATTATCAATCGCTACATGAACAGCCAACTGATCGTCCACTTTTTCAAGATAAATAAGTGCTTTGTTGGTGTTTACTACTAATTTCAGATCAATCGGTCCATTGGAAACATGCACGAACTTCGAATATTTGTATGCGTATTTGTAGATGTCGTTCAGTTGACCAATAGTTTTGGATGTTTGCATCATCAGTGTCACAAAAATTCCGCGCGTGAAATCGCCTCTCCAAGGAACAAAATTGATTTGTGGAACTTTAGAATTTACCTTAGAAACACTTTTTTGTAT
>JAYRQH010000141.1:0-2923 GCA_041910715.1 Bergeyella sp. | reverse complement strand
GTTGGTTTAATGGTTGCGGGTATTTTTGCTTCGGCTATTATAACTGCAAAAGGAGGTTTCAGCATAGATGGTGCACAAGGAGCTTTAGTACAAACATTTGCACACGGGATTAACGTAGTAGGTTTATTCTATTGTGCTGATATTTTAATTAAAAGATTCAAAACGAGAGATATTAGAGAAATGGGTGGTTTTGCAAAAGTAGCTCCTAAATTTGCAATTCTTTTTATGATTTTGCTTTTAGGTTCTATGGGCGTTCCTTTAACCAATGGTTTCATCGGAGAATTTATTTTGCTAAAATCAATTTTTGATTATGATAAAGTAGTTGTACTATTTGCTGGTCTTACCCTAATTTTGTGTGCAGTTTATTTGTTAAGAATGTACGGAAAAGCAATGTTTGGTACAGGAGACGAAAGAATCTTGGGAACGTTGAAAGATATTTCGGGGGTAGAATTTACAGTATTGGCTAGTTTATCTGTATTTGTAATTTTACTAGGTATTTTCCCTAGCAGCATTATAGAAATGGTCAATAGTTCATTGAAATTCATATTCATTTCAATAAAAGGTTAATTAAAAATGATAAAAGAGTTTTTGTTTTATGAAGCAATTCTGAATTCAAAACTCTAATCTCAAAATATATAAATAAATGAGTGTTTTAATAATTTTATTCATTACTGCGATTATAGCATTATTCTCTGGGGTTTTCAATCAAGGAAAATTTGCTAGATATATTGGGATTGTAGGCTTAATGGCTGCATTGTATGTAAGCTTTATGCCAGAATGTTCGTTCTTCAATCAATACAAAACAATGTTTGATTTTGATGAGAATTCTGCATTATTCAGCAAAATTTCAATCGTAGTTACATTGTTAATTTTCTTCCTAGGAGGCTTTGCATTCAACAATCACAGAAGTCACCAATCAGAATTATATGCATTACTGCTTTTTTCTTTAATTGGAGGTATCATCCTTTTCAGTTTCCCAAATTTAGTGACTCTATTTATTGGTATTGAAATTCTATCCATCCCATTATATGTAATGGCAGGAAGCAATAAAACAGATTTACGTTCTAACGAAGCATCAATTAAATACTTCTTAATGGGAGCTTTTGCCACAGGATTTTTACTATTTGGTATAGCTCTTGTTTACGGAACTACTGGCAGTTTTGATCTCGCTACCATCAGCGCATTTAGCATAGACAAACCGAAAGACACCATGTTTGTTTTAGGCATTATGATGATGTTGGCTGCAATGGCATTCAAAGTATCTTTAGCGCCATTCCACATGTGGAGTCCGGATGTATATCAAGGTTCACCTTCTATCATCACTACCTTTATGGCAACTGTCGTTAAAATTGCAGGTTTCTTTGCTTTCTTTAAAGTAATGACTTTAGGTTTTGCAGGCAGCATAAACGAATGGATTAATGTAATTGGTGTTTTGGTAATCATCACCCTATTACTTTCTAACGCAATGGGCTTGGCACAAAGCAACGCGAAGAGAATGCTCGCTTATTCTTCTGTATCACATGCAGGATATTTAGGTTTAATTTTCTTTGGTGCAAACAGCCTTTCTTTATACAATTTAGCATTTTACTTATTTGCCTATTCATTAGCAACTGTTGGTGTATTTTTAACCTTAATTTGGGTTGAAAAAATAAAAAGAGAAACCTCTATCGAAGCATTCAAAGGTTTAGCAAAAACAGAACCTTTAGCAGCAGTAGCTACAGCAGTTTCGCTATTATCAATGGCGGGTATTCCTTTAACTGCAGGTTTCGTAGGAAAGTTCAGCATCTTCGCACAAGCAATGACTGCGCCTAGAGTTGGCCCACTTTTAGTACTAATTGCGGTAATTGGTTCAGCATTAAGTATCGCTTATTATTTAAAAGTAATCATCTCGATGTTCTTCCACAAAGAAAGCACATTCAAAACAACAGAAAAAATAAGCATCACTTACAATATAATTGCTGCATTTATTATTATTGCACTTATTGCATTAGGTATTTATCCAGACTTATTCAAAATACAATTCGGATTATAATTTTACGAAAATCGAAATATGAAGATAAGCGCAATTCAGCAATGGATTGCGCTTTTTATTTGAAGCAAGAAACTTGGTGATTTTATCACTTTCAGTCACGCTGTTCGTTACAATCTTTTTGGGTGGCCTCAACAAGTTCAGCAACCCAAAAAGGATTTCCACTGCCATCGTGGCTAGAAATCAACCTTTGGCATTATTTTTTTATTATAGCAATTCGGAAACTTTGCCGCTCGCTTCGCTCGCGCCAGAAAATTCAAAAAAAGCATTTAAAAATTTTTACCACAGTATAATAAAATATGAAATTCCTAAAGAAAATGACATTATCCATCATCATACTTATTGCAACACTTGCAATAGGCACTTACATTTTTATGCAAGGCAAACAATTCGGGAAAGCTCCTTCGGGAAAAAGACTAGAAAGAATCTTAAAATCACCTCACTACAAAGACGGAAAATTCCAAAACCTCAATCCTACTCTACAATTGGCAGAAGATGCATCCATGCCAAAAGTATTGTATAATTTTTTGTTCTCAAAAGTAGAAAACGCAACCCCAAAAAAGAAATTTCATTTCACAAAAACCGATTTAAAAAACCTTAACCCAACCGAAAATTTCTACGTTTGGATGGGACATTCCTCATACTTTCTTCAAATCGATGGAAAAAAAATCCTAGTTGACCCTGTTTTCAGCGGTAGCGTTTCTCCACTAAAATTCACTAACAAAGCTTTCGACGGAACAGATATTTACACCACAGAAGATATTCCAGAATTAGATTATTTGGTGATTACCCACGACCATTGGGATCATTTAGATTACGAAACCGTAACCAAACTTCGTCCGAAAGTAAAACAAGCCATCACTGGTTTAGGAACTGGTGCGCATTTGGAATCTT
>JAYRQH010000140.1:0-3460 GCA_041910715.1 Bergeyella sp. | reverse complement strand
GTTCATTTGGCGAATGAATGGCATCTGAATCTAAGCCGAAGCCCATTAAAACCGATTTCGCACCCAATACCTGCTCGAACATTGCCGTAATTGGAATACTTCCACCGCTTCTGTACGGTAACACTTCTTTTCCAAACGCTTGCTCCATTGCTTTTTTAGCTGCTGCAAATTCTTTGGTATCGCTCGGTAAAACGTACGGCATGCCCCCGTGATGCGGACGAACCGTAACTTTTACATTGTCAGGCGCAATCTTTTCGAAATACTTCGTGAATTTTTCTGTGATTTCTTCTGGAGTTTGGTAGGGAACAAGGCGCATTGAAATTTTTGCAAATGCCTTCGAAGGAATCACTGTTTTAGCTCCTTCTCCCGTGTAACCGCCCCAAATTCCGTTACAATCAAGCGTTGGACGTATCGATGTTCTTTCCAAAGTTGTATACCCTTCTTCTCCTTCAACACCTTTCAAACCAATGGATTTTTTAAATTCTTCTGGATTGTCCTTCAACTTGTTCATCTCAGCTCTTTCAGCATCCGAAACCACTTCCACATTATCGTAAAAACCATCAATTGTAATATGGCCTTTATCATCAATAAGGTCTGCAATCATGCGCGACAATACATGAATAGGATTGGGAACTGCACCACCGTAAAGACCGGAATGAAGGTCACGATTTGGACCTTCCACTTCCACTTCAACATAACTCAACCCACGAAGCCCTGTAGTTACCGTTGGTTGCTCATTGGAATAGATATGCGTGTCCGAAATTAAGATGCAATCGCATGCTAATTTTTCTTTATTTTCATTAACGAAATCACCTAAACTAACGGATCCAACTTCTTCTTCACCCTCCAAAATAAACTTAACATTGCAAGGTAGTGTATCGGTTTTCATCATCGCTTCAAACGCTTTGATATGCATAAAGAATTGTCCTTTATCGTCGGCTGAACCTCGCGCGAAAATAGCTCCGTCAGGATGAAGTTCTGTTTTCTCGATATAGGGCTCGAAAGGCGGTTTTTTCCACAAATCTAACGGATCTGGTGGTTGCACGTCATAATGTCCGTAAACAAGTACCGTCGGAAGATTTTTATCTAGTATTTTTTCACCGTAAACAATAGGATATCCTTTAGTTTTGCAAACTTCTACGTTATCGGCACCCGCATTTTTCAAGTGTTCTGCCACCTTATCCGCGCATTGAAGTACTTCATTTTTATACGCAGGATCTGCCGAAATAGACGCAATTCGAAGTAACTCAAAAAGTTCTTCAACATAACGATCTTTGTTTTGATTAATGTAATCTAATGTCTTTTGCATTTAATTTTGATTTTGGTTAAAATTAAAAAAAATGTCTTGCACAAGCAAGACATCCTATGATATAAAAAGTAGTTTTATTTTGTAAATCGAACAGCTAAACGTCTATCTTTAGCTCTTTCGGCATCGCTAGCATCGGCTGGAACGGTTGCAAACTTGCTTCCATAACCTTCCGCAGAAACTACTTGGCTACCAACTCCCAATTTTCCAAGTTCAGCACTGATAAATTTTGCTCTTTCCGTGGAAATTTTAGTATTCACTGCTTCATCACCCGTTTTATCCGTATAACCTCCAATTTTAATTTTTGCATCAGGATAGGCTTTTAAGATAGCAGCTAAATTTTTCAATTGAACATCCGAACCCGCTTCCAATTGGTTGGAAGATCCCATTTTAAAAGTAATGTTATCAAAATCAAACCAACGGTCTTTAAGTGCTGCGTCATCCGCCGCATTGGTGTAAGAACCGTCTTTTAAGAACGTGATCAATTGAGACTCCATACCGTTAGCTTTTCCTTTTAATGCAACACCATTCAAGTCAACATCAACCAAGGTATCATGCTCAGTAGATTGCGTCGCATGTCCCGTTGTATGTCCATCACCTTGTGGATCTTCAGAATAACGCTCAACATTATCTTCAAGCTTAATTCTTCCTTTGTTTCCTCCTTCTGGAACTTTTTTACAACTTACAACTAACGCTGCGAACGATACACCTACTAATACTTTTTTCATTATTGGAAATTTAATTTTCCAAAAATAATAAATTAAGTCCGTTAAGACCAAACATTTTCTCAATTTTCATCCCAAATTTTGCCTTATTTTTCGTATTTTCGTCTGTTAGAATTGCTTCTAAAATATGGCATACGATATAGAACAAGAAAATAAGGAAATCTCTGCTCGTTACAAAGATTTGATTTCCAATACCTACCGAACACTTGATGAAGAAAATAACAAACTTATCCGTAAAGCTTTTGATATTGCGTTAGATGCGCACAAGGATCAGAGGAGAAAAACGGGTGAACCGTATATTTTTCATCCAATTGCGGTTGCAAAAATAGTTGCGGAAGAAATTGGGCTCGGTGCAACTTCCATTGCCTGTGCTCTTTTACACGATGTAATTGAAGATTCGGATTATACTTATGATGATTTACTAAAGATTTTCGGCAAAAAAATTGCGGATATCGTTCAGGGATTAACCAAAATATCGGTTATGACCAACCAAAATATTTCTGCGCAGTCAGAAAATTACCGCAAATTGTTGCTCACGCTTTCAGAAGATTTCCGGGTAATATTGGTAAAAATTGCCGATCGGCTTCACAATATGCGCACGCTGGACAGCATGGCTCCGGACAAGCAAAAGAAGATTGCGTCTGAAACGGTATATATCTACTCGCCTCTCGCACATCGCCTAGGACTCTACAATATTAAATCAGAGTTAGAAGACCTTTCTTTAAAGTACAATAATCCTGACATTTACAACGAGATTGTTGGTAAATTGGAACTCGCTGAAGAGCAAAGGGAAAAGTATATTGAAGAATTTAAAAAAGAGGTTTCGGAGCAATTGCGAGCCGAAGGCTTAAATTTCAGTATTAAAGGTAGGGCCAAAGCAATTTCGTCCATCTATCGGAAAATGCTGAAGCAAGGTGTTACCTTTGAGGAAGTATTTGATAATTATGCCATCCGAATCATCTACAAATCGGATCTTAAGAATGAAAAATTTCTCGCGTGGAAAATATATTCAATTGTAACCGATTTGTACCACTCCAACCCTTCACGAATGCGGGATTGGATCACGCAGCCGCGAGCCACCGGTTATGAGAGTTTGCATTTAACTGTCCTTGGACCGGATAAAAAGTGGATTGAGGTGCAGATTCGTTCGGAAAGAATGGACGATATCGCAGAAAAGGGGGTTGCGGCGCATTATAAATACAAAGAAGGTTTTAAAAAGCAGGAAGAAATTAATTCCGATGAAAAGAATTTTGAGCGCTGGGTAAAGGAGATACGCGAAGTGCTAGAAAACCAACAATCCTACTCTACCAATGAATTTTTGGATGATATTAAGCTAAATCTGTATTCCAAAGAGGTATTTGTATTTACGCCGAAAGGTGAAATTAAAATATTACCTAAAGGCGCTACAGCATTGGATTTTGCATTCTCT
>JAYRQH010000139.1:0-12251 GCA_041910715.1 Bergeyella sp. | reverse complement strand
TATACATCCTCGCATTTTCGTTATGCTTTTGTGCTTATGGACAACAATTCAGCTACAAACCCATCAATCCTGCTTTTGGAGGTGATACCTTCAACTACCAATGGATGTTGAGTTCTGCAGCTGCCCAAAGCCAATTCAAAACCAATACAGGATCATCACTTCTTTCAAACTTAAACTCCCTAGGCAGTTTTACTGAAAGTATGAACCGCCAATTACTCAGTCAGCTTTCACAAAAACTTTTTGGAAATCAGTTTGAAGATGGCATTAAGCCAGGAACTTATATGTTTGGCTCACTCTATATAAAAGTGACCGAAAGCGACAAAGGACTAATCATCAGTATTTTAGATACAAGTACCGGTGAGCAATCTGAAATAATACTACCTAAATAACCAACACCATGAAAAGGTCTCCTATTTTTAGAACGATTTTGGTAATCATTAGCCTTTCAACGGTTGGTAGCTGTGCAGGATTATTTAATTTTCCTTCCGAAAGCGAAAAATCAACCATCGGAGAAATAACTCCCATTACCAAAAAACTGCTTAATCTCCCTCCACCACGAGAAAAAATCGTGATTGGAGTATACAAATTCAAGGACCAAACCGGTCAGTACAAAATGCAAGAAAATGGCAGCGGCTGGAGTACCGCAATTCCTCAAGGAACCACCAGCATTTTATTAAAAGCATTGGAAGACACCAAATGGTTTCGCCCAATAGAACGGGAGAACATTGGTGACATTCTTAATGAAAGACAAATCATACGAAGCACACGAAAAGAATATAAAGTCCAGGAAGATGGTAAAACTGCAATTGACGATCAACTGCCACCTTTACTCTATGCGGGTATATTGCTGGAAGGAGGCATCATCTCGTATGACACCAATGTGGTTACTGGAGGCGCTGGAGCTCGCTACTTTGGTATTGGAGCAAACACCCAGTACCGTCAAGATCGCGTAACGGTATACTTACGACTCGTCTCTAGCATGAGTGGTGAAATACTCAAAACTGTATATACTTCCAAAAACATCCTCTCAACTACTGCTAGCGGCGGATTATTTCGTTATGTCGATGCCGACCGAATTCTAGAAGCCGAATTAGGTGTAACACAGAATGAACCTGTCTCTCTTGCCGTAACTCAAGCTATCGAGAAAGCCGTTCACTCATTAATTATTGAGGGAATAAAAGAAGGCATTTGGGATGCAGATGCCAATACGAGTGACCATGTTTCAAACTTAATAAAAGCGCAAGACGAAGAAACGGTGACCAACTATTCTCGCGAAGTCGGCAATAAGATACCAAGAGTATATCGCGACGGAATTTCCATTTTAGCGTTAGGAAACTATGATCAGATTAAAGGCGATTACGTGGACAGCAAATCGCACATCGGTGGCAAATTGGGATTGAAATACTATTTTAATGAATACTTCAATATAGAACTTAATGCCAATTACGCCACTTTTGAAAATGTTGGAATTCTCAAGCGTAATTATATCAGCACAGAATTAAATTTGGAAACCACCCTTCTACCTCAATACAAGTTTTCACCGTATTTGTACGCGGGTGTTGGTAGTATGTTTTCGAATGCCAATAACGCAAAATTTAAAACCCAGTATGGTGGCGGTTTGGAGTATATGATTACCCAAAAACTTGCGTTACGAGCCAACGCACAGTTGGATTTTGGTTTTACTGACGATTGGGACGATTTTAAAAACGGAAAACGTAAAGACCAAGCGCTACATTTGGGACTGGGCATCAATTGGTTTATCGGAAAAACTTCAACTAAAAAAACACGACCATGAAAACATTATTTCTCTATATAAGTATCCTTCTTCTGTCGGTATCGTTTTCGTGCACCGAAGATACCGTAGCGCTTACCCAAAAAGGAACGGTAAAGGGCAAAGTGATAAAAAAAGGAACCAATGAACCCATCCCAAATGTAAAAATAACCACCTCGCCGTCCACAGAGACTGTGATTTCAGGTGCAGACGGAACTTTTGTTATTGAAAATGTTCCCATTGGAGATTATTCCGTAAAAGCCGAACTAACGGGATATGTCGCCACATTTGAAGGCATCAACCTGAAAACGAGCGATC
This sequence comes from Bergeyella sp., assembly GCA_041910715.1. Lineage (GTDB taxonomy): Bacteria > Bacteroidota > Bacteroidia > Flavobacteriales > Weeksellaceae > JAFAFC01. The sequence goes on along the minus strand of JAYRQH010000139.1, from coordinate 10,162 downwards.
AGGTGGTCAGTGTATTGTTTGAGCTATCCGATGATAATTCGTTAAACTCGCCACCATCTATGCCAACGAGTATTTCTCCAACGGATGGGTCGATAAATCAACCGACTTCTTTAACATTGACTTGGAACGCGGTAGATCCAGATAAAAAAGATAGCTTAACCTACCGATTGGTTATTAAAAACAGTGTAAATGCGAATGTTTTAGAAGTTAAGGATCTTAAAAGTAAAAGTTATTCACTATCAAATTTAGCATTTGGTGTCAGCTATTTTTGGCAGGTAAGCGTAAGTGATGGCATCAACAAAGAAGTTTTAAGCCCGGTCTATAGTTTTAAAGTATCCGACAATCCCAATAATCGATTTCACTTCGTACGAAAGTCAAATGGCAATTACTACATCGTCTCCAGCAACGATCAAGGACAAAATTTTGAACTTACCAATGGTAGTACAAACTCATTCAGGCCACGGCTAAATAACAACGCCAATCTGATTGCATTTTTACGTACGGTTGATGGCAATAATCAAATCTTTACGGCAAACCGAGATGGATCCAATGTAAAGCAAGTCACAACCTTTCCGGTAACCGGATTCAATATGAAAGAGCTTGATTTTTCATGGAATACTTCCGGAAGCCAACTTATTTATCCAAGTTTTGATAAACTGTATAAAATAAATAAGGATGGTAGTGGCCTAACTTTAGTTTATCAAACCACTGATGGCAGCTTCATCAGCGAATGTGAATGGAGTTATGATGGTAGCAAAATCGCAATAAAAACCAATAACAATCTCGGTTATGGTGTTAAAATTCATATACTGGATTCTATTGGAAATCTATTGAAAACAGTACTTTCGGGAACTACTGGTGGCGCGGGCGGACTTAATTTCTCCGTTGATGGAAATTCATTGTTATATACACGAGATGCCTCGGGTTATGAAGACTCGTCATACCGACAATTAGATTCGCGGATTTATGTACTTAACTTAAACACGGGCGCACTTCAGGATATTTCTTCGTTAAGCCAAAAATTGACAGGAACCAATGATTTGGATCCACGATTTGCACCAAACGACGCTGATATTATTTTCACAAATGCATCTAACGACCAAGTATCAGCTGCCACGATCTATAAAGTTAACCTACCAATCTCAACAAACACCTCAACGCGAACTATACTATTTATAAATGCCGAAATGCCTGATTGGGAATAGAAACAAATAAGAACAAAATGCTGGATTATTCCAGTATTTTGTTTTCTACAGCATATTTAAAAATGCCTACTGAATTTTTGACGTTAAGTTTCTGCAATATTTTTTTTCGATGTGTCTCTACCGTGTTCAGACTAATAAAAAGCTTTTCTGATATGCACTTGCTACTTAGACCATCACAAATAAGCTTCATAACCTCCAACTCCCTTTTTGTTAAGGATTCGGATGTATTTTTGATGAACTTATCCTGAAAACTTATGTAATTCAACATCCGCTCTTTTGCAGAATTGCAAATATATATATTGCCGGCCACGACGGATTGCATACCGTTAAGAAATTCATCAAGTGACACATCACAATCGAAATATGCCACAACGCCATGTTCAAACAACTTGCGAATGGTCTGTATTTCGCGCGTATCGCCAAGATATATAATTTTGATTCCGCTTATCGCTGCCTGTTGCTGCTCGATTACATCACACAATTGCTGCGCGGATAGCATACCGTCACCCACTATCATAAAATCAAAATCTGAAGTTGCTAACAAAGTAAAAAATTCGTGCTTTTTCGTTGTACAGAGAATAGTTTTAATACCAGTATTCTCACACAAGTGCTCTTTTAAAGCTTCAATATAAAAATGGTTACGGTCGTAAAGTAATAAAGAATGTTTCATAGGTTTTAGTTTTGCTTAAAATTACAAATTAAAACTTACATAACATTCTGTAAATGCACCTATTACAAAAAAAACAGGAAAAATCCTTATTAATCAATTTTCAAAAAACTACTTTAAAAAAATAGAATACAAACTATTTTGTAAGCGATTTATCAACTCAATTTTTTAATTTTATAAATAATCAAAATCGCAATTATGAAAACCGCTCTTCAAATAATCACATTTTTTTTGTTATGTTTTGTAAATACGAGCTGTGCACAATACGTAAAAATTATTAGTGCCACAGAAGAAACCAAAATAGGTGGACGTGCAGAAGCACGACAGGAAATTCTTACGATAAAGATTAAAGACAATTCTAAATACGAACCAAGTTACATTTGGGTAGGTGGAAAAAAAATACCGATCAGTAAAATGAAATCTGGTGACACAGTCACTTTAACAGCTGTGTTATGGTCAGAACAAGACAATTTCCCACCTGTTGGAAATCCTAACCCTACAGATCTTACAACAAACAATTCTTATGTATACCTGGTGCTGAGTGATGTAAAAAACAAAAATGACCTCAAACAAAAAATAAAAATTACAAAGGTTGATAAGAGTCATCCCATTGGAAATGAGGAACCGTATCAACAAAGCATATGGTAATTTTAATATGATTAAGTTATAAATTCATAATTTTTTGATAAATATTAAATAAATTATCTTTTTTTTTATAAGTACTTGAATTATTAATTTAAAAACTTATTTTTGATACAATTAAAAAGTAGTATATGAAATTAAAATTTATTCTCGGAGTTAGTCTATCTGTAGCTTCCCTTTATCTCAACGCACAGCAGCGGACGATTTCAACCAAAGTCAATAAAAAATACTTAAAGCAGATCCAGGCTTTGACTAAAGCACATGAAAAATCTGTCTTAGATGCGAAAGCACATCACCAAAAACCACCTAATGAGTACAATGTATCAGAATACATTGCTACTATGGATCCCAATACGGGTGAGCTTTATAATCAGAATTACGTTAGTGTTCGCGAAGAAATTGTAGCAGGAAAGTTTAGACCCACTAAAAATCTTAAGATTCTAGGCGGTAATAAAAATACGGCTGCAAAAGCAGGCGACGCAAAATGGATTGAGCGTGGACCGTATGACGTTGGTGGTAGAGTACGCGGCATAATGTTTGACCCTAATGACCCAACTGGCAAAAAAGTATGGGCTGGTGGAGTCTCAGGTGGATTGTGGTACAATAATGATATTAGTGACCCCAACTCAGAATGGTCTCTTGTAGATTCTTTCTGGGCTAACACTTCGATCTCGTGTATCGTTTCAGATCCCAACGATCCTAGAATTTTCTATGTTGGTACGGGCGAAGTTGAAACGGGAGATATTAGTGGGCTGGGGATTTGGAAGACCACCGATGGTGGTTTGACATGGAAACAAATATTCAATTTTCAAGGTACACAGTCGGGCAACGTTAAAAATGGAAACTATCATATTCCTTCAATAAGAGTTGTTAATAATAATGGTGTATCCGAAGTGTATGCTGGTGTTGCGGGTACTTATCTAAGCGATGCAATGACTTATATGGGTATTGCACAATCTGGACTATATAAATCAACCGATGGCGTTAATTTTACAAAATTAAACAGCCTACTTTGGAACACTACTAATGGATACAACATTCAAGATATTGAAGTCGGAAAAGACAATGCCATCTGGGTAGCAACACGCAGAACTTTTTACGCAGGCCAGACTTCAGGAGGAAAAATTTTTAAATCAACGGACTTCGGTGCGACGTTTACAAAAGTATATGATGTAGGTAACAATTCAGCGCGTGTAATGGTTGAAGTTTCAGAAACAAACCCGCAAAAAGCCTATGCTTTGATGCAAGGTGCCACGAGCGCAGAGCCTGTACGTATTGCAAAAACAGCCGATGGCGGCACAACATGGATTTCTACCAATGTTGCAAACTCTGGAATCACCCTGCCTAATCCTATTGATACGGGACAGCCAGATAATGACTTTACTAACGGCCAAGCTTTCTACGATTTGGTTATTGAAACTGATCCACAAAATGATGAACATGTATATGTTGGAGGTATTGATTCTTATAAATCGACCGATGGCGGAGCAACATGGACACAATATACCAAGTGGTCAAATAATAATTTATTAGCTCAAGCAGCTATTTCTACAGTTCACGCGGATCAACATGCCTTGGTTTTCAATCCAAAAAATCCTAATCAATTTGTAATGGGCAATGACGGCGGATTATTTTTTACTCCTGACAAAAATGTTCTCAATACAAGAACTGCCGTACAAATGCGTAATAACAAGCTCAATATAACCCAGTTCTATCATGGTACCTTAAATCCAGTTGCAACTTATAATAATGAACAATTAATTGTTGGGGCACAAGATAACGGTACACAGATGCTATATGGTGCACCGCTGGCCGATGGCTTCTATGAGGACACTAAAGTATATGGAGGCGACGGGGGGTTCACAGCTTTTGATGATCAAGACAAATATTTAATAGCATCATATATCTATAATTTCCATTACCTGTTTGGTCAATCTGGGATGACAGCATTATTAAACACGTCAGCACTTCAAAATGCGGGACAATTCATCAATCCATTAATTGTTGACAGGAACCTCGATATAGCCTATACTAATGCAAATAATAATGGCACAAGTACAATAAAACTAAACAGAATTTCAGGTTTAGCCACTCAACCCTTTCAGTTGGTTCGTTCTCAAGTGCTTATTGCAAATGTGGAATCATCAGAAAACTTATCAAGGTTGTATATCTCACCATACACCACAACGAGCTCGACATTATTTATTGGATTAAACTCTGGAAAACTATACAAAGTTACAAATACCGATACAACACCTAACGTTACATTGTTCAGTAAAGTGTTCCCAGGAAATATTTCCGACATCAAATTGGGCGCTTCAGAAAACGAAATTATGATCATTGTTTCTAACTTTAATGTTGAGAGCGTATTTTACTCAAAAGATGGAGGTACTTCCTGGACTTCTAAAGAAGGAAATCTACCAGACATCCCAGTTAGAGCAATCTTTATGAATCCAGAGGACAGCAATGAGGTGATCATTGGTACGCACTTCGGTGTTTGGGGTACTGCAAATTTCCAAGCTGCATCACCAACATGGTCTACGTATTCTAATGGCCTAGGAAATTTCAAAATAACGCATTTCGATTACAGACCAACTGATAAAACAATCTTAGCGGTTACCTATGGTCGAGGGGCATTTACTACGAGCCAGGAAGATATGTTCCTAGACACAAAAGACGTTCAACATAACTTACTGAAAAACAGAGTATACCCAAACCCGACAAGAGGTCCTATCTATGTAAAATTTGACACGAAAGCAAGTAATACAGCGGACGTCGAAATTTTTGATGCGTCTGGTAAATTGGTTTTCACTAAAAAAGATGTTAAATCTGATGAAGAATTTAATATCGGAAACCTTCCTACTTCGAATTATGTTTTAAAAGTACTTCAAGGAGGAAGCACTGTTTACTCTGCCATGATTATAAAAAAATAATAGACATCAACATTAAAATTAAAAAAGGTAAAGTAGCAATACTCTACCTTTTTTAATCATATATACCAATGAAAAATAAATATTTAATCGCTATACTCATCGCAAGCTCTTCAATTTTAGCAGCACAGGAGAACGAAAAAGCAGTAGAAGGAGTTACAATTCATGCTCGTACAAAAGTTATTAAGGAACAAGAAGAATTTAAGAAAAATGCGCAAGCTACAGAAAATCTGTCCAGCTACGAACTGAAGCGCAATAATCCAGCCATGATTGAACAAGCACTAAACACCGTGGCTGGTGTACAAATGGAGAAAAGAACCATCATGGGAGGCCAGAGAATAATCCTTCGTGGTTATGGAAACGATCAAAAGTTCAATAATTGGGGAATTAAAATGTATTGGAATAATATCCCATTAACGAACGCAGATGGTGTAACCATATTAGATGATGTTAATTTCAATTTGATAAATCATATTGAAGTTATTAAAGGGCCAGCATCCACGGTATACGGTGGTGGCACAGGCGGCGTTGTCCGATTCTATACCAGACCTGAGACACAAAAGGGCCACTACATTTCACAAGATGTTATGGCCGGTTCTTTCGGTTCAGTACAATCATCCACTGGTATTACAAGCGTTGGAGAGAACTACTCTATTAATGCTAATTATGGTCATATACAAGCAGATGGTTACCGACCGCACGGCAAAAACAATAAAAATTTTTACTCGGTTACCTCTGAAATAAAATTAAATAAAAACCAAAAACTTAGTTTACTTGCCTCTCATGGAAATTCCTTGGAACAAGTATCTGGTCAAATTTCTTACGAAGACTACTACAACGGTGTTGATAATGGAAATTTCGCCTATATACGACGAGGTGCAAAAACAAAATTCATAACTACAAGGGTAGGAATTGGTCATACGTTAAAAATTAAAGAAAACTTATCGAATAGTACGACCATTTTCTACAGTGGTACAACTGGAGACCGGATCGCTGCGGGAGCCTACGAAACTTCCTCTTCTCCAAATTATGGAATTCGTTCAGTTTTCATTTACAGCAAAGATTTAAAACAGTTTAAAAGTCAGACGGAATTTGGTGTTGAACATTTGCAATCACGTGCTCTAATAACAAATTATCGTTTCAAGAGTGTCAAAAATACCGAACAACCAATATTGCGACCAATTTACGAAGGCTCGTATTTTAAATTTTTCAATACTCAGACAAGTATTTTTGCAGTAGAAAAAGTAACATACAAACCGTGGGACTTACTATTTTTAGCAGGGGTAAGTATAAATAAAATAGCGTACAATCGTCAAGATCTGTTAGCTTTACCAGGTCTGTTTGTTGTTAATGGAGTTGACCTTTACAAAGGGCAAAATCTTTCTTTCAATAAAAAATTTGAAGCAGTGGCAACTCCTCATTTTGCATTGCAAAAAATATGGAAAAAGCAAATATTCAATATCAGCTATAGCGAAGGCTACAATGCTCCATCATCCGCAACTTCCTATATCTCAGGACTCAACAAAACAAATGACCAATTGCTTCCTGAGAGAGCGAAAATGTGGGATTTCAGTGTACAAGGTCTATTGCTGAACACTGCACTTGACTATCAACTTTCCGTATTCAATATCGATATTAAAAACAAACTCACTCAACTTCGCGGCGTTATTGCTAATGCCGAAAGTACACCGTATACCTATTGGGCAAATACGGGAGACCAATCCAATAAAGGTATGGAGTTGAGCATTGGATATGTGTATGAACCAACCTCCAGTTTTCTGAAGAGAATTCAACCTTTTGCTAGCTACACATATAACGATTTTAAATACAAAAATTTTAGTACATACTTAAAGGAAGCTAATAAACCAGCTGCCATAAACGACTACGAAGGAAAAAAGGTGGTAGGAGTTCCAAAGACAAAATTTACCCTCGGACTTGATTTTTCAACAAACCTAGGTTTATACTGGCAAAATACATTCAATTATATGGGTTCGGTATATACAGACTTTGCCAACTCAAATAAAGTAAAAAGTTTTGGACTTCTAAATTCAAAAATTGGTTACAAACGAAGCTTTCGTAGTATTGATTTTGATGTTTTTGTAATGGGAAATAATTTAACAAATCAAATCAATTATACATTTTTATTTTACGGCAACAATATTAACGATACCGATTCTGATAATCAGTACAATAATCCTGCTGTATTTACCGATATTAACCCAGGACCAAAAAAAGCGTATTTTTTTGCAGGTCTTAATTTGAAATATCATTTTTGAATCAGCAATATCTATGAAGGTGAACATAAAAGCATATTGCTAACTCAAACAAAAAAGCTCCAACATACGGGAGCTTTTGTATTTTATACCAAATCTTATTTTAGTTTTTTCAACGCAAAGGAAAACACGATTTGAAAAATCCCTACCATCAGAAGCGCAATGGCAGTGTACATGACGATTGTTAACCCACCCAAAACCGGATTGAATATCATAATTGCAGAAATCACGATTCCTAAAATACTGAAAAGCAACGGACCTATCCAAGATTTAACACCCATTTCCTTTAAATCTATCGCAAAACCAATACCCGAAATGGAGCGGAACATCAGCATAAAACCTACATAAAGTACCAACACCGATGCACTTATTGCTGGCGAAGAAAGCAGTAGAAGGCCGAAAACAAAATCGATGATACCAAAAGCCAAACTCCAGCCCCAACCCTTGTGTTTTGAATTTCCAAAAGCCCGAAAGATTTCAAAAATACCTTGCACAAAAAACATGGCAGTAAAAAAGATAGATAATGATAAGAAAGACTCAACTGGTGTTTTCATCACCCAAAAGCTCAACAACACACATAAAATCCCCGAAATTAGCGGTAAATACCAATACTTACCGGGCTTAAAAGAAGCATAATTTTCCATAATAATCGTATTTAATGAACTTAAAGGTACGAATACCATTCCATAGGCCTGTATGAAATGCTGACAAAAGTCAGTTAATTAAAAAAGGAGGCTGGGCCTCCTATTTGTTTTGTATTTGATTGTAAATATACTTTCTACGAATTTTCTGCAATGTCTTTTACCTTTTCTAAAGCGATTGGGAAAACATCTGCGAAATAAGGAATATAATCCTCTGGCGCGTTCATGGTCGCGGTAAGTTCGGTTTTGCCGCCAGATTCTACAAGGTCGTATCGTTCTACAGCGTTTTCATCATAGGTTTCGGCTTGTTTTTCACCATTTTGAATTTCACCTTTGTGAAGAAAATACATCTTTTCAAAAGGGACAACTTCTTCCACCACGCCGAACATACCGTCTTTGTCCGGACTGAGAAATAAAATTTCGCTACCTTGTTTTAAATCCGATTCGTAGTACGAACCTTCCTGAAAAGCAGCAGTCCATTTTCTGTAATTTGCATCATTCCAAAGTGCTTCCCAAACTTTTTCTTTGGGTGCAATGATATCTATTGAGAATTGCAGTTTTTTCATTTTTTTAAATTTAATTCATACTGAAATTACGAAATTATTTTCAATATAGATTATAAAAGCAAACTTTCATCCACCAGATTAGGTAATGTTACTTTTAAATTGGGTTCGGCTTCCATAGCACGTTTGATGGCAAAAATAGCCCCTTCATTTCGCGCCCAGCTTCTTCGTGAAATTCCGTTGTTGACATCCCAGAAAAGCATGGATTTTAATCGTCTGTCAGCATCATCACTACCATCCAACAACATTCCAAAACCGACATTAATAACTTCGCCCCAACCAACACCGCCACCGTTGTGAATGGAAACCCAGGTTGCCCCACGGAAACTATCGCCAATCACGTTATGGATAGCCATGTCTGCTGTAAATCTTGAACCATCATAAATATTAGAAGTTTCACGATATGGAGAATCCGTGCCCGAAACATCATGATGATCTCTTCCCAAAACCACAGGTCCAATTTCACCATTTTTAATGGCTTTGTTAAAGGCTTCGGCAATTTTCATCCTTCCTTCGGCATCGGCGTAGAGAATTCGGGCTTGCGAACCGACTACCAATTTATTTTCCTGAGCTCCTTTGATCCACTGGATATTGTCTTTCATCTGTTGCTGAATTTCCTCAGGAGAATTCTGAATCATTTCCTCTAAAATTTTACAAGCAATTTCGTCGGTTTTTTGTAAATCTTCAGGTTTTCCACTGGTACACACCCAACGGAACGGTCCAAAACCATAATCGAAACACATAGGACCCATAATATCCTGAACATAAGATGGGTATTTGAATTCTCTTCCGAGTGTCGGATTTTCGGACATTACATCCGCTCCCGCACGCGAAGCTTCCAATAAAAATGCATTTCCGTAATCAAAGAAATAGGTTCCTTTTTCAGTGTGTTTGTTGATAGCCGCAGCGTGTCTTCTAAGTGTATCCTGAACTTTCTCTTTAAACAAATCTGGATTTTCTGCCATCATTGTATTCGATTCCTCAAAACTTTGTCCAACAGGATAATAACCTCCCGCCCAAGGATTATGCAGCGAAGTTTGGTCGGAACCAATGTCTATTTTTAAACCTGCTTCATCAAATTTTTCCCAAACATCAACGATATTTCCTAGATAAGCCAAAGAAACCGTTTCCTGATCTTCTTGCGCTTTTCGAACACGTTCAATCAATTCATCCATGTTTTCATGGATTTCGTTCACCCACTTTTGGTCATGACGAATTTTAGTAATTTTCGGATTCACTTC
>JAYRQH010000138.1:0-6536 GCA_041910715.1 Bergeyella sp. | reverse complement strand
GTTTTGTTGAAATCTACCGCTCGCATACGCCCTAAATAGTTCAAAAAACCACTTTCGTTGTACTTACCCTTTCTGTAGTACTCGGTTGCCTTCTGAAAGTAATGCATCGGATGCGCTTCGGCATCGAGTTGTCTAGTTTCGGCAAAAAGAGCTTTGGTATCAAATTCAAGTGATTTCTTACCAGCTTGTACCGAATCCGCCGCATCTACCAAGCGTTTGTAGTGTATTAAAAACTCGACATCTTTGCTTTCAGACGACGGTTCTTGCGCGACAAAACTCGAGCTCACTACTAAAAAGCCAAGCAAAAATATCCATTTAATCTTCATCGAAATTGTGTTTTAATAGAGATTGATTTTTATAGAAAAAGCCGATTTCAACTTTTGAAATCGGCTAATTTTTTAAAGATTTTGCAGAATATAATCTGTCATCTTTTTATACAATTGCGGTCGCGTATTTCCACCATAGATACTGTGATCCTTATCCGGATACGCCATAAAATCGAATTGTTTGTTATTCTGAATTAAGGCTTCGGAAAATTCCATTGCATTTTGGAAATGCACATTATCATCAGCCGTCCCATGAATCATTAAAAATTTACCTTTAAGCAATTTAGCATGAGTTGTTGGCGAATTATCGTCATATCCCGCTGGATTTTCTTGCGGAGTCAATAAGAAACGCTCTGTATACACCGAGTCGTAGTATCTCCAATTGGTAACAGGCGCTACAGCAATTCCCAATTTAAACACATCGGCACCTTTTGTCATTGCTAGACTGGCCATATAGCCTCCAAAACTCCATCCGAAAATACCAATTCTTGAAGCATCAACATAGGACTGTTTACCGAGCCATTTTGCCGCAGCAATTTGGTCTTCAATTTCATACTTTCCTAGGTTTTTATAGGTAACCTTTTTATAGGCCGTTCCTCGGTTTCCTGTACCGCGTCCATCAACACAAACTACGATATACCCTTGCTGAACAAGGTGGTTAAACCAAAATCCATTTCCTTGATCCCACGAATTTGATACTTGTTGAGATCCTGGTCCTGAATATTGAAACATAAATACGGGATATTTTTTGGAAGAATCAAAATTCTTAGGTTTCATAATATACGCATTCATTTGATCTCCCGCTTCGTTTGGAATCATCATAAACTCCTTTGCTACAAAATTATCTGCTTGCAATTTTTCCAGCTGCGCTTTATTATTTCGCAACTCGCGAATCGTTTTCCCGCTAGAATCTTTTAAAGTGTAGGTAAAAGGCTTCGTTGCCGAAGATGATGTTTCGATGAAATAATGAAAATTCTTCGAAAAATTAGCCGAGTTCGAACCATCTTTTCCAGAAATCACTTCAATTTTTCCAGAGTTAATGTTTACTTTGGATATTACCTTATTAATACTTCCATTCTGTGTGGTTTGTATAAATGCTTCCTTTGTCTTTGGGTTGTAGCCGTAATAACTAAGAACCTCCCAAGGGCCTTTAGTCACTTGCTTTTTAAGTTTTCCGTTTTCGTCATACCAATACAAGTGCTTGAAACCATCGCGCTCAGAAGCCCACAAAAATGAATTATCGTCTAAAAACTCCATGGTTACATTGTCGGTCTCAATCCATTTTGGGTCGGTCTCCGTAAACAGTTTTTTTACCGCTCCCGTTTTCGTGTTCAGCTTCAGCACATCCGAAGCATTCTGCGTTCTTAGGGAAGTAATCAGAATCATTTCGTCTGCTTTCGCAGTCTGGATGACGTTGGGAATGTAGTAATTTTTAAAAGCACTTAAATCAATAGTTGAAAGTTTTCCCTGATCCAAACGGAATAAATGGGCAGAAACTTTTGAATTCTCTTCCCCTGCTTTTGGATATTTGAATTGCATGGCGGTTGGATACAATTGTCCGTTATAAAGCGGAATGTACATTTCACGAACATTAGACTCGTCAAAACGTACAAAAACCAATGCATCGGAGTTTTTTGTCCACGCAAACTGTCGTGCATGTCCAAATTCCTCTTCATAAACCCAATCCGAAAGTCCATTAATAATTGAATTTTTCTTTCCATCAGTGGTAATTTGAGTGATCTTCCCAGAATTCAAATCTTGATAGAACATGTTGTTATCTGCGACAAAAGCGACCTTTGTTCCGTCTGGTGAAAACTGTGGTTCCTGAACGTAATTTCCATTATTAAGTGCCACAACTTTTCCTGACTTCAAATCCTTAACATTAAACTTTCCTAAAAAAGAGTGTCTGTAAATTGACTTAGAATCTTGCAATAACAAGATTTTAGATTCGTCATCAGAAAATTCATAACTTAGAAATTTGCCATCTACAATATTCCCCTCCTTTTGTGAGGTATTGTACGAATATTTGGCAATACCGCCATTCTCGATAACAGCGTAGTTTTCGCCACTTTTGAGTGACGCGATACCCGCAATACCTTGTCCGCGGTAATATCCTGAATAGATTTTATCTAAAGTAATTTCTTGGCCAAAGAAACTGTGAGTAAATGCAAAAATCGCAGCCGAAATAAAAAACTTTTTCATGTAAAATGCTAAATGATTATGAAGTTTCCAAATATAATACTTTTAGTAGATATTTCTCTGAATTTGACTTTTAATCTCGCACTGGAGATCGATTTTATGGTAAAATAAAAAAACTCGATCGAGATCGAGTTTTTACTATGTATTTAGTATGGCTTTTAAGCGTTATAAATCAGTTTGTAGTATTCGTCGGCCATACGATCGCTCCCGAACTTATTTTTCACCTCATCCATTGCTGTCTGCATTATGGTGCGCCATTTTTTTGGATTGTCGTAATAGGTTGGGATTATCTGATTTTCCAATATATCATACAACTGTTCCATATCATACATATCCTGATCGTAAACGGACATATTTTCGTAGTCGCAAATAGGTACAACAAAAGAATTGACACCTGATTTTGCAAACTCGGGAATCCATCCGTCGTCTGTAGACAAATTCACCGAACCGTTCATAGCAGCGGTCATACCTGAAGTTCCCGACGCTTCTCTCGGCACGCGTGGGTTATTCAACCAAACATCGGAGCCTTGCTTTAACGACTTGCTCAATGCCAACTCGTAGCCTGTAAGCACCGCCATATTATTTTGTACTTTTCCTTCTTCCACCAAAGAATTAAATACCGAAATCGCTGAATAATCCATAGGATAAGGTTTTCCTGCCCAAATAATCTGAACGGGATATTTTGGATTGTTTAGCAATCTCGTGAAACGTTCTTTATCTCGAAGTAGCAAATCAGCTCGTTTGTATTCAGCAAAACGTCGTGCCCAAACGATGGTTAGTGTATCTGGATTAAATAACTTTCCGCATTGATCGGCAACGATTTTAAATAATCTCTTTTTTAAATGCTTTTTTCGGTAATCAAAATCAGCGTCATCGCCTTCGTCTTTGGCAGAATATAAAGGTTTATCTGCCCAATACTTGAATTCTTGAGCATTGGTAATGGATTTAATCTCGCAAATCCCTTCATACTTACCCCACATTTGTCGTGAAACCTTACCATGCAACTGAGAAACTCCGTTCGCAATGCGAGCCATTTTCAAAGCACACAATGAGTGATTAAACATATCCTCCTGAACGCCGCCAAGTTCTCGAACTTCTTCGATGGATAGGCCAGAAAAATACGTCATATCATAACAAAGGTTTACATTATGTTTCTCGTTGCCCGCTTCTTCGGGGGTATGGGTAGTGAAAACCAATTTCTCTTTTACTTTAGCCAAGTCACCATTGTATTTTTTCAGCAAATAAAAAGCTGCTGGTAGCGCATGGGCCTCATTAAGGTGATACACATCTCGTTGCAAACCAATTTCATCCAACAATTTGGCACCACCTTTCCCTAACAGCACGTACTGAGCTAGTTTGGTAGATTCATTGGCGTCATACAGTCGGTGGCAGATCGTCTTGGAGATATGATCATTCTCCGGAACATCGGTCGATAGGAAAAACATCGGTGCTGTATGGAAAACCTCAGGAGCTAAATACCAGACTTTCACCCAAACAGGTGCACTATGAATTTCGATCTGAAATTTAATGCCCGTATCTTGAAGAAAGCTGTACATTTTGCGAGTCCAAACAGGATTTAACGTCTGGTCGTGATTTCGAGCTTGGTCATAATATCCAAACTTCCATAAAATACCTATTCCCACTAAATCTTGTTTCAGATTATACGCGCTGCGCATATGCGATCCCGCCAAAAAACCTAGTCCTCCTGAATATATTTTTAATGCTTGATCTATTGCAAATTCCATAGAAAAATACGCCACTTTGGTAGTGTATTCTGGATTAATTGGAAAAGGCATTTGATAGTTTTTAAAGTCCATATATACTTGTATTACAAATTATACTACCGCAAAGGTAGTATTTTATTAGCAGTGCATCAGTGTAACGCTTGCTGAAAAATATCAGTGGTAATCGTAGGTTTAGGTCTTATACACGCCATAAAAAAAGAGTTTTATATGAACGTTTTATTAAATGAATAAATTACTCAGCAACCTAATAAACAATTTTGTATATTTATCTGGTTCTTAAACGAATAGTAAAATATTCCGATATGAAAAAAATATTTTCTGACGAAGATTTAGTGAAGAATCTTTCACTTTATTATCTTAACCAGCATCTTAAAAAGAAGCCGATAGGAAGATATCACCATGAAATCGATCATTCGGAGCTTCATGAACGGGAGAAGTACAAAAAGAAAACGGAAATCCTACTTCTTAATGCATTTATGCATCATTTCCCAGAGATAAAATTCGAAAACCTCACCTGCGAAAGTCCCGACTTTATTGCTACTTTAGACGGTAAAAAATTGGGAATTGAGTTAACCGAAGTTATCAACCGTTTGGAATTAAAAAAAATTGAAGGCATTTTGAATAAACTATTTCGTCAAGCCGAATTGGAATTAGAAAAAGAAAACACTGCGAAGTTTCGCGGTGTTTATTTTTTGCAGTTTCGTGAAAATCTGGAAGAATACCTTTGTCATAATGACACCAAACTGCTTGCTGACATTTGCAAAAGTATCCGAAAACAAAAGGCTTCGGGATGTGTGCGTATGGTAAAAAAATCGCATCATCGAAGAAATGTTTTTATCACGCATGATTACAGTCAGAACCTTTTTGATACGCTTTGCTCTGAAAAAATAGTGGAACTCATTGAGAAAAAAAATCAAAAATTTCCATTCTATGACCAATCCGTTGATGAGCATTGGCTGGTGATGGTCTCCAACATGAATTCTCCAGCTTCGCGCTACTCAATAATTCAAAATAAAGAACATCTGGAAACCATACAATCTCCTTTTCACAAGATTGTCCATTTGGAAAACCTTTGCGGAAATATGACCCAAATTAAATAAAAGTAGGCTTCATCATTAAAAATAAAACTAAATTTAGATTGAATTTTAGGTTATGAACGAATTATTTAGCAAACGTTTTTTGTATTATAAATCATTGGCTGATGCGGCTTTTGAGCAGATTTCGGAAGAAGATTTTTTTTGGAAATATAATGAAGAAAGCAACTCAATTGCCATCATCGTACAACATATCGCTGGCAATATGCTTTCCCGATGGACTAATTTCCTCGTGGAAGACGGCGAAAAACCATGGCGAAATCGGGATCGTGAATTTGAAAACACCTTTGCAACCAAGAATGAATTAATAGATTATTGGGAGAAAGGTTGGGCTTGTCTCTTACATGCTTTACAAAAAATCAATGATGATAATCTCGAAACCGAAATTTTTATTAGAGGAGAAAAATACACTGTTATGGACGCAGTTTTGCGTCAACTTGCACATTACCCATATCATATCGGACAAATTATTTACATCGCTAAGATGCGAAAAAACACCTCGTGGAAATCACTCTCGATTCCAAGAAATCAATCAGCTTTGTATAATCAACAAATGAAAGATAGTTTAAATGATAGTGCTTCTCCCGTGTGCTATTCGCAAGATAAAGACATCCGTGATGAGTACAAATCCTAGTGCAAATAGACATCGTCGTATTTTACACCCGCCTCGATGCGAGTCGCGATCCAATTTTCACGAGGAACAATAGGACACGAATAATCATGCGCATTATATGCACAATAAGGATGGTATGATTGATTAAAATCGATCACGATCGTTTTTCCTTTCGGTATTTCAAGATCAATATATTTCCCACCACCATACGTTTCGATTCCTGCCGTTTCATCTCGAAATGGAAGAAATAAATGGTTTACGTATTCTGGTTTTTTAATTAAATTAAGGTTCTGATACACGATCAGTGTATGTTTGGTTCCGTTCAGTGTAAAAGTAGCTTTTCCGTATTCCACGTATGGTTGGGTCCTGCCAGAAGAGGTGATCATTTGAAAAGGAACAGCATCTGATGTTCGTGTAAAATCAGCAACGACACGGTATTTTAAATCAATCGGAAAAAAGGGATGTTCTTTAAAATTGGTGAAATTTTCGCCCCGAAGAGGAGTTTCGTTTACATTTCGATAGCCTTCATTTAATTCCTTTTGAAATTTCTGAATTTCTT
>JAYRQH010000137.1:0-7689 GCA_041910715.1 Bergeyella sp. | reverse complement strand
AGGTAAGATAAACCGGCACGTTCACCGCACCTGTCGAAGGGTCGTGCTGTTGCCCCCCATGAATTACTTTGGTATTGAATTTCATACATCTATAATTTTACATTTTAATAGCAGATTTTACTGCAAATTCTTCGGCGATCTCGGCCATCCATTGTGCAACATCCTCTTCACCTGTTGCTCTTTTATAGGTATCACTTAAAGAAACCATAATTTGGTGATAGAAACGCTTCATGTGGTCTACAGGCATCTCTTTTGTCCAAAGATCAATCCGTAGCGCCTCCATTGTCTTGTCGTCCCAAACGGAGATCATCGTTGCCTTGGTTTCCTGCTTTTCGATTCCGCCATCTTGCGCATTCCACGTTATTTTTTCAGGTACGTGGTTCTCGTCTAGTTCTACATCTATGGTAATTTGGGTTTTTCTCATGTATTCTTATTTTTTAAATAATAATTGTAGGTTTTAATTTCGTTGTACAACAACACCGCATTGAAGGCTAACATCGTTACTGGAAATTCTTTATCCCAAAAAAGGGAAAGGCATATAATAATTCCAATGCTGATGAAGATGGAATGAATGTAGGTTTTATACATCTCCACAGCGCGGAAGAACATTATTTTAAGCGCTTCAATTGGTTTCGACAAAATTAAGAAAATCCCTGCTATGAAATTTCCTATCAGTGCAATATTTAAGCCGAGATATTGTTTTCCGAGGGCGACTTTGCGAATGATAATATGTGCATCGGCCATATAAAGTGCCAAAACAAACAGTAAAATTATAATTGCATTGATTGTTTTTCGAAATTTTCCAAACTCCTCTTGCTTAAACGGAAATTCTTTGCCTTGGTTTTCTGAAAAATTTTTTAGTTTTTGAATGTCAAGCCGGTTAAAAGAGACCAATAATGCCAAAAAGATGAGAATTATAAGACTAAGAATCTGAAACTGAAATTCATAATCGAACATACCCCCATTCTCGCCAGAGGCAGAGCCAAAGAAAATAGCCACAATGACATATACCCTGAAAAGGATAGGGAATAATGGATTTAATGTTGAATCAAAACTGGGCTCAACCGACTTATTGATAAACGATTTGAAGTCTAAGGCCACATTTATTCGGTAAATGTAGGTTTGTATTTCGCTTCGCTGAAGATTTCCTGAGCATTAGTGTCAAGAAATTTTTGCAACGGGGCGTCAGGGTTCACCTGGAGGTACTTTTTGCACAGTTGCCATCCAATAAAAATTCCGACTTGAGGTGTTGACTCGTTATCAATCTCTGTGTAAAATTTAGAAAACGGACCTGGAGCAATAAAACGATCAACTAAGCGAGGATCGTCGCTGTAAAGTAAATTTTGCTCCACAAAATAATTCCAAATATTGGCTTCATTCGCAGCAGCCCAATCGTATTGTTTTTGGCTGTAGTTAATCTTGAGATAATCGGGAGTTTCAGGAAGGAAGGCATCTTGCAAAGTCATGATTTTTCCTTGATACACCAACTGATCTAAAAATTTTTGATGATCTCTGTTGAAGGGAACTCTATTTTCGGCTAAAATTTGTGAGATTTTTGGAACAATATTTTCAGGATTCATCGAAGTTTGATAATACTGTTCTAATCCTTTGTATCGTGGGTTATTTTCGCCCATAAATGCCGTTACATCAACAAAAACAAAATTCTCATCTGGTTTGTAAAAAATAGGATCAGTAACCGCCTGTAAGGCCGAAGAATACAAATACGTTCGTGGTGTTTTGAAATCTGGAAAGTACTGATGGATACGTGCATACAGCTTTTTTAAGTCGGCATCCAACTTTTTTATATCAATTTTTGCAATGGCTTCGTGATAGATTTTTGCTTCTGAAGAATCTTGTCTTCGCTTTACAAAATCTTCATTAGAAACGGTTCCCTGAAACCAAGGAAATTGTTTCTGAAAATCTTCGAGAGGAAGATTGGCATTGTAAAATTCTTTTGAAATATCAATGATTTCAAGTTTATCGACAGGTTTTTCAATTTGGGTATCCCATTGCTTGACGCTTTCTTTTTTACAAGAATGCAATGCTCCAAAAATTATGATTCCAAGGGAAAATATTCTCAAAAACTTCATTATTTTTACATCAAAATAAGGAACAAAAATACAACTTTCCGATGCTGAATCCTATAGAAACCGAAAGATTAGTCCTTCGCCCGTTAGTTGCCGACGATGTCCATCGCTTGTTTTTATTGGACAGTAACCCGTTAGTTATGAAATACGTTGGTCAGGATGTACTTACCGAGCCAAGCCAAAGTGAGTCGGTTATTGAAATGATCCAATTACAATACAACAAATTTGGGGTTGGACGCTTCGCCGCAATAGAAAAAGAATCTGATTTATTGATTGGGTGGTGCGGACTAAAATTTGTGGATTACAAAGTGAATGCGCATCAAAATTTCTACGAAATTGGTTATCGTTTTCTTCCTGATTTTTGGGGCAAAGGCTATGCAACGGAATCTAATAGACCTTTTGTTGAGCGAGCGTTTAAGGAGATGGGAGTAAAGGAACTATACGCCTATGCGCATCAAAATAATCACGCCTCGCATCATGTTTTACAAAAATTAGGATTTCATAATCGAGGAGATTTTATGGAGTCTGATGGGCGTTGTATTTGGTTTGAACATAGTGCTAATACGAAATAAAATTAAGAAAATGCAAACAGAAAAAATCGTTCAGTATATTGTAGATTGGTTGAGAGATTATGCAACGAAAGCTGGTGTTAAAGGCTATGTAATTGGGGTTTCAGGCGGTGTCGATTCGGGTGTTGTCTCCACATTATGTGCGATGACTGGCTTAGAAGTACTTGCTATGGAGATGCCCATTCGCCAAAAAGCAGATCAGGTAGACCGCGCTTTAGAGCATATACGGTTTTTGGAGGCTAAATTTCCCAATGTTAAAGGTATGAGTGTTGATTTGACCCCTGCATTTGAGGCGTTATACAAGACATTTGATGTGAACGATGCTGAATTTGCAAACGAAAAATTAGCTTTTGCAAATACACGTTCGCGTTTGCGGATGCTTACACTGTATTATTATGGACAAATAAATAGTCTTTTGGTTTGCGGTACAGGAAACAAGGTCGAAGATTTTGGAATTGGATTTTATACCAAATACGGCGATGGCGGAGTAGATGTTTCTCCAATTGCCGATTTATACAAAACGGAAGTCTACGAACTGGCTCGCTTTTTAGATTTGCCTGAAAGCATAAAAAATGCCATACCAACCGATGGTTTGTGGGATGTAGATCGTACCGACGAGCAACAAATTGGTGCAACCTATCCCGAACTCGAGAAAATACAAAAGGAATACGGAACCAAAACCGAATCCGATTACAGCGGACGCGATTTGGAAGTCTTCAAGATTTTCCAACGTATGAATCGGGCGGCACAGCATAAAATAAACCCAATTCCGGTATGTGATATTCCGGAAGAATGGCGCTAATAAACACCTTAAAAAATACCATTTTTGATTTTTAGAATATGAATTCAAAGAACAAATCGGTGCTGTATGTAGCCGTAGGCATTGTATTGGGTATGATGCTGATGTATTTTTTCAATACGTATATAGTTGAGAAAAAAGATACTCACAGTTCGTCAGAAATTGGTACGTCAAAATCGTCCTCAGAATCTTCAACGGATTGGAGTTACAACAAAAACTCAAAGGATGACACTTCGGGTTTAAATATCTATGATTTAACTAATGAAAGGCGCGTAATTTCCTACGTAAAGGAGCATCATAAACTTCCTGCTTATTATATAACCAAAAACGAAGCCCGAAACCAAGGTTGGGAAGCTTCCAAAGGTAATTTGTGTGATGTCTTGCCAGGAAGAGCTATCGGTGGCGATCTTTTCAGCAATCGAGAGAAAAAACTTCCAAATGGCGACGCCTATTTTGAGGCGGATGTCAACTATGCCTGTGGTAGACGAAATGCCGATCGTATTGTTTTTACAAAAAAAGGGGAGGTATATCTAACAAAAAATCATTATAAAACCTTCGAAAAGAAGTAATTTTGCACTTTAGAACTAAACAACAACCCATGAAATCAGTATATATAGATTTTAGCGAAATCGGAGATTATGACGATTTTTACGCTCAACTAAAACAAAAAGTGGAACTTCCAGACTATTTTGGTGATAATCTTGATGCGCTTTTTGATTCGATAACAGGATATGTCGCATTGCCTTTGCACATCGAATTTGTTAATATGAGTGTAGATCAGTTGGAAACGTTTGAAGATTTAATTACCACGTTAGAAGATGCTGAGGAAGAACTAGAAGATTTTACATTTTCATACTATCTTGAACAGTATGAAGATGAAGATGAAGATGAAGATGAAGATGAAGATGAAGATGAAGTTGACGCGGAGTAATTTTTCACTTACGAACCTTACCGATATTTAAAACAAAAAATACGATACCAAGAGTATCGTATTTTTTTGATATGAAGAAAATTTAAGTGATTCTTATTTTAATGGAGCAAGTAAATTAACACCATCAACAGTTGCCCAAGCGCCTTCCGTTAAAGCAACTTTAGTTACTGTACCGTTTGAGAAGGTTTTAGGATTTGCTTGTGAATAGGCATAACCCCAAACCCCTGGATTGTCTGAATTGTTATACGAAAGTGGATTTACAACAATTTTTCCTGTGGCAACTTGTGCCGTTTCCGTCGCTGCATCCTGGATAAGTACAGCGTATGCTTTTTGCGATCCGATATTTTTGTATCCGCTCACGTACACGTTAGAGAAAATTCCTGTTCCATGTTTTTTGAACTGAATTGCCGATATCTCAGGAGAGTTTGGCGACTCTGGATTGGTATTGTTATCTCTAATCAAAGTAATGTTCGAGATTTTTGGAGCTGTGTTATCAGCGTTACCAGAAGATTCAATCTCCATTCCGAAATTACCCGTTCCTGTCTGGAAAGCAAACCAGTTGGTATTGTTTTGGCCACTCCAAGCATCTTGCCAGTCGAAGCTGTCATCGTAGTTACCGTATGAGATAATATTTTTAGCAGAAACCGTTCCTCCGAAGAATTCGTATCCGTCGTCTGTTCCTTTATAAGTTACTAAGTTTTCCAATACCGTACCCGCTCCAACTGCGTAAAAGGTCATTGAATTGGTCTCAGAAGTTCCATCTCCAATTTTCTTACCTGCGTATTCTACACGCACAAATCGCATTGTTCCCGAATTTGAATTGGCATCCGAACCGCCGTAATATACATTGTTTCCGTCTTCAGAAAGCGCTTGTGCATTTCCGTTAACTGCTTTGATAGGTGCGTTTCCGTAAAGCGTGATACCGCCCCAATCTCCTGGAGTTTTTGTTGATGTAGTGAAAACGATAGGCTCAGAAGCAGTTCCTTGTGCATTGATCTTACCATCTTGCAAAATTACTAAGCTACTTGTTTTCGTTGTATTTACTGTGAAAGTTGCACCTGGCTCGATTGTAATAGTTGCATTTCCTGTTACTTTTACAATTCCGTCTAGGGTATAGGTTCCTTTTTTAATTAAAAGATCTTTAGAAATAGTTCCACTTAAAGTTCCACTCCCGTTTAATACATTTTCGGTAGTTCCTCCTGGATTTGTTCCTCCACCAACTCCATCATATCCGTCGTATACTTCAAGCGTACACGAAGTTAGAGCGATTCCTGATACTAAAGCAAGAGATACGAGTGATAATACGTTTCTTTTCATTTTGATATGTCGATTTATTGATTAATTAGTTGATTTTATTTTCAATTTTGGCTTAAAAAGTATATCCAATAGTCATGTTGAAGTTTACCCCTTTGTAAAAATCATTGAGAAGATTGGTTCCATTTTCTAAATCCAGACTGTTATACCCTTTGTTACCGATGTTAATTTTATACTGACTGTTTAAGATATTTTGCACGGCAAATTTAACATTCCAATTGGTATTGATTTGATTTTGGTAAACAAAATCCAATTGGTGGAATGGTAATTCGTAATAATTGTCTGTTCCTGATCCTCCAGTAGCATAAATTTTCTTTCCAGATACGTTATAAACAAGGGAAAATGTTTTGGTAAAATTGTCTTTGTTTTTATATTCGTATTTCAAATCAGCATTGATGGTGTAAGGCGCAGCACCTTGTAAGCCTCTTTTCTTTAAGTCATTACGGTCCACCCAGTACGGTCGTTCCATATCTAGCTGCTTATCACTACGTTTTACATCCGAATGCATGATGGTTGCGTTGGCTCCTAATGAGAATCGGTCTAATGATTCTGAAATTCGTCCCAATCCGATGTTTCCTTCAAGCTCAATTCCGTAGATATCAGCACTTGTAGCGTTGAAGAAGGTAATTGTAGTTCCGGTTGCGTTTGCTGATGCGGTTAATGATCGTTCAATTGCATTTTCAATTTTTTTGTAGAATACGTTCGCCGCAAAAAATTCTTTTCTAGCACCGAAATATTCCCATTTCAAATCGAAATTATAGTTGTCACTAGTTTTAATATTCGGATTACCAATTACCGATACATTGTCTGGACTGATGTACTCAATAGGAAGCGTCTCAATCAAGATTGGTCTAGTAACTGTTTTACTGAATGCAAAACGTAAGTTGTTTCTAGTGTCAAGCGCTTTTTTTATAGATAATGATGGTAAAAATTCATTTCGTGTTTTATCCAAGTTCTCTTTTTTGTCAGCGCTTAGTTGGGAGTAACGGATTAAAGTCATGTCCGTTTCGTAACGTGCTCCTAACAAAATGTCCCACGATTCGGTTGGTTTCAAGTTTATAGTTGCATAACCTGCATTCACCATTTGGTAGAAGCTGGAGTAAAACTGCGAAGCATCTGATCCTTCTTGGAAGAACAATAAACCGTTTGATATTGCTTGATTAAAAGCTGGCTGCGGCTTGTCGATGTTAATGATGTGGGAATCGTTAGATGCGGTTGTTTTTCTTCCGAATATAAAGCGGTAACTGGTCTTTCTAAAGTCAGCAAAACCATTATATCCAACATTAACCTGTACAGGATATTCCTTTTTATCACCTTTATTTCCTAAAGAAAGTTGATATTCGGCAAAACCAGATCCGTAGAAACGAGAATCTACATCAAGATATTGACGGATTAGGTTATTTCCACCGTAGGTCATGTTCATAAAACCGGCTGGAAGCGCATGTCCGTTTGCATCAGTTAAGTTACCATCCATAATTTTACGATCGGGCTGACTGTAATTATTGATGACGTAACTTGCTCCTGCTTTTAGCTGATGACGATCATTGATTTTTTGAGAAGCTAATAACTGCAAATCTAAGAATCGTGAAATATCCAATTGGTTCGTACGGAAAAACCCTGACGTATTGTTTACTTCTTGGTTCTTGTAACCAAAGTTATCGGAAATTGTGTTTTGTGCATTCTGCAAATAGATGGCGTTTAACATCACATTTGTGCCAAGGCGTTTGTAGTTTAAACCTAGTAATGCTGCCGATTCGGTTTCGTATTCGTATTCTTTACGTTGTAATTTGTTCAGATAAACCGTTCCTTGCTCGCCTAAACTTCGGAATTGGTTGTTGTTACCCTCCTGATAGTTGTATTTTGATGCTTGATTTATCGAGAACATAATACCTAAAGTACTTTGTTCTCCAGTTCGCACACGTTGTGCTGTTGTAAACCCTAAACTTGTATTGGGAAGCGATTTTACATTATCTACATTCCAAGAATCTT
>JAYRQH010000136.1:0-15199 GCA_041910715.1 Bergeyella sp. | reverse complement strand
GCTTTTGTCCGCCCGAAAGTTTGTTGCCATCATCACCAATATTGGTGTGATACCCTTCTGGAAGCATTTTGATAAACTGGTCGGCATTGGCAATTTTAGCTGCAGTACTGATTTCCTCTTCTGTTGCATCGGGTTTTCCCATTCGGATATTTTCGTAGACGCTATCGTTGAAGAGAACAGATTCTTGCGTCACCATACCCAAAAGTTTACGGTACTGTACCAGGTTTAAATTCTTAACATCAACACCATCAATCAGTATTTGGCCCTCGCTAGCGTCATAAAAACGTGCCAGTAGATTTGCAATCGTTGTTTTTCCACTTCCCGATTGACCTACTAACGCCACGGTTTTTCCTTTAGGAATTGTTAGATTGAAGTTTTTCAAAATCACATTATCCTTGTCGTAGTAGAAACCAATATTTTTAAACTCAATTCCTGAATTCAGATTTGTAATTGGTTCAGGATTCGGGATTTCGGATACTTTAATATCATAATCCAAGACTTCGGACACACGATCTAAACTAGCCAAACCACCCTGAATATTAGAAACAGCACTGGATATTTTTTTTGCTGGATCCAAAATTTGAAAGAATAAACCAATAAAAACTAAAAATATTTCCGGAGACATTGATTGTTCTTCAAGAATTTGAACACCCGCAAACCAAGTAATTAATAACATGGTTACCGATCCCAGAAATTCACTCATCGGCGAGGCCATCTCGCGACGGCGACTAAATCCTATTGCATGTTTTTTCCACGCATCCGTAATTCGGTCAAAACGTTTTTGTAGAACTACATCGGCATTGAAAATTTTAATAACTTTTGAAGATTTCAAAGTCTCGTCAACTAACGAAAACATATTTCCCAGTTCTTCCTGAGCTGATTTTGCTTGCTTTTTCAATTTTTTTCCGATAGCGGAAATCAGCCAACCCATAACAGGAAAGACAAGGAGCGAAAACAAGGTTAGATTTGGTGAGAGTAAAAATAAAGCTACCAATGATGAAATAATCATAAATGGAGCATTAACAACATCTACCAAACTGCCCATGATACCATTTTCCACGGAACTGATATCGTTGGAGATGCGCGACATCATATCCCCTTTTCGTTGCTCGGTAAAAAAAGAAACAGGAAGCTGTAAAAACTTCTTGTACATTGCTGTTCTCAAATCTTTAGTTATACCAACGCGGTAGTTCACCAACAAGAACGAACCTAGGTATCTAAAGATATTACGCAACAAAAACGCAACACCAGTTACCGCACAAAGTACGGCCAGAACTTGCACCGCTCCGTACTGATCGATGCTAAGCTGAATGTTATAATAAGCTAAATCTTTTAAATAGCCGAAATATTCGGATAGCTCGCCATTCCATATCGGTTTACGGGTTGTATCTATTTTATCTACAGTGCCGAACATCAGCCCTAAAATGGGCATCATGGTTCCGACGGAGGCAATATTCAGCAAAGAGTAGAGAATATTAAACACGATGCTTGCGTAAAGGTACTTTTGATGAGGTTTGGCAAAATATAAGATGCGTTGAATTGGTTTCATTAACTGGAATTGAATTGCAAAAATACGTAAAAATGCGCACGTACACTTAAAGACGATTTTGCGTATAAATTCCTTTAATTATCAACAAAAAAAGCAGTTTTGGTAAACCAAAACTGCCACACTCAAAAATTAAAATCGTTGTAAGCTTATCGAAGTCTGTCTACAGATTTTACGAGCTTTTCGTCCTTGCGAATGTAGATGTTTGCAATAAACAAACAAAGTACCGCAATACTTGGAAAGATTGGCTCAATACCCTTCTCAGGAAACTGAATTCCTCCGGATAAATTTTGTAACCAAAAAATCAACAACGCAATCAACAAAGCGTTTATAAATAAGCTGATGGTATTCAGCATTAATTGTCTTTTTCTATTCTTATAACTGAAAAGGCTAAAAGCACCCACAAGAACAAGAACGATACATACCACAGAAACTAAACTAGGAAGTCCTAGCACATCCACATCTTGAGCTGTAATAAATAAAAATACCGCTGCAAGGACAGATAAGAGGATAAAAATGGTTTGTATTCTTTGTAACATAGAGTTGCAAAAGTACTAAAATTTTGCGTATTTCAAAAATTAGTGTAGCTTTGCATTGAAGAATTCTTTTTTTTCACAAAGTCGCCTGACTTTGTTATTTCCAAATAATTTACAACGTAAAGAAATTACATAACATCACACTGTATGTTTAATATTGAAACATTAAAGTCAAAGTCCGCACCGGAACTGACTAAAATTTTGGGTGGTTTAGGAATAAAAATAGCGAAAAACAGCAATGAAAACGATAAAATATTTGCTATTTTAGACTTTCAAGCGTCCAATCCTAAGATCGCAAAAGACTACTATAACGAGACCGAAGTCTCTCTCGCCGAAAATGCACAAGTAACTTCTCCCGCAAGTGAAACCCAAGCGAAGAAAACGGCGCCTAAACGCAAACCCAAAACTACGCAAGCAAAAACGGAAGTCGCAGTTACCGAAGAACAAACGGAACAAACACCTGCACCAACTCCAAATGAAGAATCTGCAACTGAAGATGCTTCATCGGCAGAAAAATCGAAAAGAAAACGAATTTCTGCAAAAGCAAAACCACAAGAAGAAACTCCTTCTTCACCAGCATCCGACGCAACTCCTGCCGAGGTAACCACACAAGAAACTCCCGTTGCTCCTCAAGCTGAACAAGCAAAATCAATACCTCAGGCTACGCCTAACACCAATCAGCAACGCAATCATAAAAATCAAAAAAACCAAAACAACGCGAATAATCAACATCAAAATAGAAATTCGCAGCATCAAAACCAGCATAACAACCAACAACAAAACGGTTCTAAGTCTGAAGATGCAGTAAATACTGAGGTAGCAGAAGCAAAGCCAACATTCAATTTTGATGGTTTAGTAACTATAGAAGGTGTTTTGGAAATTTTACCAGACAATTACGGTTTTCTACGATCTTCGGATTTCTCGTATATCTCGTCACCTGATGATGTATATGTTTCTACCGCTCAGATTCGTAATTACGGTTTAAAAACCGGAGATACCGTAAAAGGAATTGTTCGTTTACCTAAAGAGGGCGAAAAATATTTTTCACTACAAAAACCAACGGAAGTTAACGGTCGAGACCTTGCGTTTATTAAAGATCGTGTCGCTTTTGAATACCTTACTCCACTATTTCCTGAAGAAAAATTCAACCTTGCGGGTAAGGGAGCCACTATTTCAACACGAATTGTTGACTTATTTGCACCGATTGGAAAAGGCCAGAGAGCAATGCTTGTGGCCCAACCAAAAACAGGTAAAACGATGTTGTTAAAAGACATCGCCAATGCGATATCAGCCAATCATCCAGAAGCGTACATGATGGTTCTTTTGATTGATGAACGTCCGGAAGAAGTTACCGATATGGAGCGAAGTGTGAATGCAGAAGTTATTGCCTCTACGTTTGACGAATCTGCTGAAAAACATGTAAAAGTAGCTAACTTGGTTCTTGCGAAAGCACAGCGAATGGTAGAATGTGGACATGACGTAGTGATTCTTTTGGATTCGATTACGCGTTTGGCAAGAGCATACAACACGGTAACGCCTGCGTCAGGCAAAATCCTTTCGGGTGGTGTGGACGCCAATGCATTACACAAACCAAAACGTTTCTTTGGTGCCGCCCGTAACATCGAAGGCGGTGGATCGCTTACTATCATTGGTACTGCCTTAATTGATACGGGATCTAAAATGGATGAAGTGATCTTTGAAGAGTTTAAAGGAACTGGAAACATGGAGCTTCAGCTCGATCGTAAAATTGCTAACAAGCGCGTGTATCCTGCCATTGATCTGGTAGCTTCGAGCACGAGACGTGATGATTTGCTTCATGATGATGTAACCCAACAGCGCATGTGGATTTTGAGAAAATATCTTGCCGATATGAACCCTATTGAAGCCATGGAATTTGTTGAAAAAAATATGAAAGGCACATTGAACAACGAGGAATTCTTAATGTCAATGAACCGATAAAACGCAAAAATACATTTATAAAAACCGCCTAATCAGCGGTTTTTATTTTTATCAATAATCCTTATAAGTTATTTAATAAATTATATAATGCTTTTCAGTTTGTTTATTCCTATTTTTGAAGAGACGTTATCATTAATTTAAAAAAATCAAAACTATTATGGCATTTGAATTACCAAAACTAGGTTATGCATATGACGCTTTAGAACCGACGATCGATGCAGAAACAATGGAAATCCATTATACAAAACACCATCAAGCGTATGTTGACAATCTGAACAAAGCAATTGCTGGAACTGATTTAGAAGACAAAACAATTGAAGAAATCTGTAAGATAGGAACTGATAAACCTGCTGTTAGAAATAATGGGGGTGCACATTTAAACCACAGCCTTTTCTGGCAAATTCTAACTCCCGGTGGGAGCAAAGAACCAGTAGGAAATGTAAAAGCCGCTATTGAGAATTATGGTGGTTTTGAAAAATTTAAGACGGATTTTTCTGAAGCAGCAAAAACACGATTTGGATCAGGATGGGCTTGGTTGTGTAAGAAAGAAGATGGTTCGGTATCCGTTTGTTCGACACCAAATCAAGACAACCCACTGATGCCTGTATCGGAGTGTCAAGGAACACCTGTACTAGGACTAGACGTTTGGGAACATGCATACTACCTTAAGTATCAAAACAAAAGACCAGACTATGTTGGAGCTTTCTTCGATGTGGTAAACTGGGATAAAGTGGAAGAGCTTTTTAACAAATAAATGCTCATCTTATAATACAAAAAAAATCCGTCATGTGACGGATTTTTTTATTTATGCGCTTCAAAAACAACTAGTTTTGTTTGCTTGCCCAGAGTTTCATTTTTCGTTCTAAAACACTCAGTGGCAAACAGCCTTGGTTAAGGATTTCATCATGGAAATCAGCTAGATTAAATTTGGCACCCAGCTCATTTGTGTACTGTTTCCGAAGTTCGGAGAACTTCATTTGCCCTATTTTATAACTTAAGGCCTGACCCGGCATGGCCATATAGCGTTCAATCTCTGCAGTTGCACCCGCTTCATCATACGATATATTTTTTAGGAAATACTGGATTGCTTGCTCACGATTCATTTGTCCTGTATGCAAGCCTGTATCAACAACCAACCGAACCGCTCGTAACATCTGATCACTTAAAGCGCCCATTTTTTGGTAAGGATCGGTATATAAGCCGAACTCTGGACCAAGAAACTCGCAGTAATGCGCCCATCCTTCGCCGTATGCGCCATACCAACCAAAACGCATGAATTTAGGAATCTTTTTATTCTCCTGCTGCAAAGAAACTTGGTAATGATGTCCTGGAATGGCTTCGTGTAAAAACAAAGATTCCATACCGCTTGTAATATTAAACTTCTCGGGATTAGGAAGCGGAATGTAAAAAATACCAGGCCTTTTACCATCTGGAGTTCCTTGAACATATTCGGCGCTGGCAGATGCTTCTCGGAACTTTTCAGTTTGTCGAATTTTAAATGGCGTAATAGGAGTTACATTAAACATCGTTTTCAATTTTGGATTGATTTTGTTTAAAATTCCTTGAAACGCTGCCAAAACTTCTTCCGATGATTTATACGGCATCGCCTTTGGATCTTCCTTAACGTAGGTGAGGAAATCCTCTAAACTACCTTGATAACCAACTTGCTGCTTCACCTGCTCGATCTCACCACGAATTCGTGCTACTTCCTGCAATCCAAGTTTGTTGATCTCGTCCACTTTCATGTCAGTAGTTGTCCAACTTTTTACATAGTATTGGTAAATACTACTGCCGTTAGGTATGGTGTTCAGCCCATCGGTATCGCGAGCCTTAGGATAATATTCTTGCTCGAGGTAGTCTCCCATTCTTTGGTAAGCGGGTATAATCTTCTGCATAATTGCATCACGAAACTGCTTGCTAAATTTCTCCTTCGTTTTCTCGCTAAAACTATCTGGGAAATTTCGAACAGGACCGTAAAAGATGTTGGATTCCATGTTGGTTGTAGTGATTTCGTCGGCTCGCATTTGCGGAATCATCTTCATCACGAGTTTCTTCGGAAGCACCATTTTGGTTTTAATCCCTTCATTAAAATTTTCTTTTGCGGTCTCCATCCACAATGGGAACTGATTAACTCTCTTGAGCCAGTTTTCGTAGTCCTTTTCGGTTTTGAAGGGTTGTCTTCCCTCCCCACTTCCCAACAAGGGAAAGTCTAACGGTAGACCCGAAAACTGCGTAAATGGTATATATTCCGGGTGATAGGCATAACGCTCCACTTTGTCTTTAAGGGTAGCATCCAATACATCGTACACGACTTTTTTGTCGTCTGCCAAATCATCGTATTGAATACTTTCCAATTGTTTCTGGATTTTATTATAAAAAGCAATTTCACCCGCTATAAAATCTTTGTCAATGTCAATAGGCAACTGATCATTGTATCGGTCGTCCCCTTGTGCAGTGGCTTCTAGCGGGAATAATTTGAGATACTCCTCGTAATATCGTGCCGAAATTGAGTCCAAGTCAATGGGCGTTACCTTCGTTAACGGCAAATCTTTCTTTTTGCATGAAACAAGTATCATACATAAAACAAAAATACTCAATGGCAAGGTGCGTAAAAACTTCATAAAATATTCAAATGATTGCGGCTAAATTACTTATTATTTAACGAACAAAAAATATGTGGCTTAGTTAAAAAAGCAAAATAAGACTAAAAAATTTTTCAAACTCGATCTATTTTATATCTTTGTTTAATCAGTTTAACTATTAATTATTTACACTATTTCTTAAGGAGAAATGAAAGGGATTTTAAAAATTTATCACCCCGAGGAAACGCTTAAATATCACATCAAAAGCACCTATTGCAAAGCGGTTTACAGTAACGAGCAGCATTTTCTAGAACTTGAAGTGATCACCGATGATGGACTCGATCATGTTGATGATGACTCGCTTCAATACAATTTTCCTCAACTTTCTTTACATATTGCGGATTTTCCTGTGCAAAATGCTGAACTGGCAGGACAAGACCTTATCATCAACGATTCGGACGAGGAAACCTACACTGAAGTTGATTTGTACGATGATGAAGATGCGTTTTTATATGATAATCAGCTTTCTTTTGAAAACGATGAAGATGGCGAACTAGAAGTCGTTTGGAAAGGCAGCATTGATGATTTCTATACAGGATCCGAGGAACCAATCCCATTCAAATTAAAATGCAATTTCAAACCTGATGAGTTGGAAGTTGGCGACGAATAAAATTCCTCTTAAAATAGATTAACACACCACATAAAGCGGCATTAACAACTCGTTCTATACTATTTCAGAGAGAATGTCGTTTAGTAAAAAAACCTAATGCCAATTGGGCAGTATATTTTTTAATATGAGTTTAATACAAGCAGCTCCTCAAGCCGTAGCACAAACGGTTACTCACGAATTTTCTTTTTGGAACATCATGTTCCACGGCAATTTGTTCGCAAACATCGTTATGGTTACAGTACTCCTTTTAGGCGTATTTTCCATGTATATATTTCTTGAAAGATGGTTTTACATCAAACGTATGACAACCAGTCAAGACCCCAATTTCATCCGAAATGTTGAAGATCTTCTTAAAGACGGACGAATTGAGGCTGCGCAAGAATATTGCATCCGACAAAACACACCCGAAGGACGAATTTTAGAAAAAGGGGTGTCACGTATTGGAAGACCCGTTTCTGATATCATGAGCGCCATGGAAAACCAAGCGCAGACTGAACTCGGTAATTTAGAAAAAAACTTAAATCTTTTGGCCGTAGTGCCGAGTATTGCTCCCATGTTAGGACTTTTAGGAACCGTAATCGGGATGATTATTGCTTTTTTTGATTTGGCTAATGTAGAAGGTGCTTTCTCGCCCAAAACACTTTCTGAAGGTATTTATACAGCATTGGGGCAAACAGCCACGGGTCTTGCCGTTGCTATCCCTGCCAATTTTTTCTACAACTTATTACTAACAAAGATTGATAAGTTTGTCTTGAAAATGCAGAATGTAACATCAGAGTTCCTCGATATAATTAATAAACCTTTGTAAGATCACGATGAAACTGCAAAGAAGAAATAAAGCCCACCCCGATTTTAGTCTTGCCGCAATGACGGACGTGATTTTGCTCTTGTTAATCTTTTTCATGATTACCTCAGCAGCATCCAATCAAAGCGCTATCGATGTGAAACTTCCGAAAACAGAAACCGAGCTGGCCAACATTCCAAATCCGTTATCGGTGAGTGTGAAGGAAGACGGCACTTATTTTGTTGATGATAGTCCGGTGGAGCGTACGCAATTAGAAAGTAAAATTGTTGAACGTCTGCAAGGAAATTCCAGCCCATCATTTACCATCCGGGCAGATCAAAATGCGATGCACAAAGATGTAGTTTTTGTCATGGAAATTGCTGAAAAACATAAATATAATATTGCCATAGCGACTACGCAGCAAGATTAAGAAGATGAATTATTACTCCATTAATAAACAGGAAGAAAACAAAGACCGTTTCAAAAGTCTCCTAATTTCTTTAGGAATATGGAGCGGAATTTTAGCATTTGTTTTCTTTTACACCATTAAGAGTACCACGACAAAACATGAAGAACCTGTTTCGGCCATGTTAATTAATTTTGGAGACAACCGAAATGGGGACGGCCTCGAAGAACCGGCAAATCAAGAAGGTTCACTTGCCTCTCAAGCAAACGCTTCCTTGGAAGAAGCGATCTCAGAGCCAGTTACTCAACCTAAAGAGGAAACGCCATCTCCAGAAACGCCAACTAAAATTCAGAAAAACGCGCCAAGGTCGGAAAAGATACTTTCAGGAAATGCCACCAATACTAAGGTAGCGGTAAAAGAATCCAAAACAGAAACAAAAAAAGCTTCAACAACCACCTCGTCTACTAAGAAGACCACTTCAAAATCAAATACCACCAATTCAACCGCAGGAAGGGGCGATGGTAAAGGTAACGCTGCAATTGGAAACCTTATCAAAGGGCGAGGCACCAAAGCTGGTACGCAAGGAACAGGTGGATCTGTTGGGAACGCTGGCGACCCTCTTGGTGGCGACGGTAATGGCGATAGCAAAAGTGGGGTAGATCGTCGTTTGGTAGGCTTTATCCCAGGAACTATGGGCCGTGGCGGAGCACAACCAACGCACAATTGTTCGGCTTCTGGATCGATAAGTATCGCATACACAGTGGATAAAGCGGGAAATGTGACCAGCGCTAGACGTTCAGGAGGTTCTTCTGACCCCTGTATTGTAAGTACCACTGTATCGTGGGTTAAAAAATACGTAAAAGCAGAAAAGGCTGCCCTCTCATCGACAGGAACATACCGCATCACTTTTTAAAATTTAAAATTATTTTCTATGACCAACCTGGAATATCAAGAAGCTTTGGAATGGCTTTTTGTGCAAGCTCCCAATTATCAAATCGACGGTAAAAAAGCCTATAAACCGGGTTTGGACAACATCAAAAAATTATGTGATTTTTTTGGAAATCCGCAAGATAAAATTAAAACTATACATATTGGGGGCACTAACGGTAAAGGATCGACATCAAATATGGTTGCATCTGCTTTGCAAGAAGCCGGATATAAAGTTGGGCTTTACAATTCCCCTCACCTCATTGATTTCACAGAACGAGCGAAAGTGAATGGACAACAAGTTTCCAAAGAATTCGTATTTGATTTTGTTAAGAAATTAAAAGAGGTTCCAAAAGATATACGTCCCTCTTTTTTTGAGTATACGACGATTATGGCTTTCGAATATTTTCATCAGCAAAATGTCGATTTTGCCGTTATTGAAGTAGGTTTGGGCGGAAGATTGGATGCCACCAATATTATTACACCTCTCGTTTCGGCTATCACTAATGTGGATTTGGATCACATGAATATTTTGGGAAATTCCATAAATGAAATTGCCCGAGAGAAAGCAGGTATTATTAAGCCAAATACACCCATAATTTGTGGCGATGAGCGGTTGGAAGTTCAAAAAATTGTCCAGAATAGAGCCAATGAGCAAACTTCACCATTTATTGATGCAACAAAAATAGCTGTTGACTATAAAACCGACCTCAAGGGAAACTATCAACAGAAGAATATAAAAGTTGCTGTGGCCATTATTGAAGAACTCAAGAAGATGGGTTTCCCTATTTCAGATGAAGCGATACAGAATGGACTTTTACATGTACATAAGAATACTGGATTTATCGGACGATGGTTCCAGTTCTCAGAAAAACCCTTAACGATTTGCGATACGGCACACAATAAAGCGGGCTTAGATATGGTCTTTGCCCAATTAAACGCAATGCCAATGAAAAAACATGTGGTCTTAGGGTTTGTAAATGATAAAAAGATTGATGAAGTTTTGAAGGAACTCCCGAAAAATTCCGATTTTTACTTCGTAAAACCATCCATAAAGCGTGGCCGAAGTCCCAAAGAATATGAAGACGAGCTAAAAAATGCGGCTATTCACTATCGAATTTTCGAATCAGTACAGGAAGGGTATGAAGCTGCATTACAAGCTGTTAAAAATGACGATATGATTTTTGTTGGCGGAAGCAACTTTGTCGTAGGAGATTTTTTAGAAAAAAATTTGGTTATCTCTCAATAAATTGTATATTTGCACCACTCAAAACGCAAAATTAGTTGCAATGAGGGTTCTTAGCTCAGTTGGTTCAGAGCATCTGGTTTACACCCAGAGGGTCGGGGGTTCGAATCCCTCAGGACCCACAGAAGGTTCGAAAATCCTTTAAAAAATTTCGGGTTCTTAGCTCAGTTGGTTCAGAGCATCTGGTTTACACCCAGAGGGTCGGGGGTTCGAATCCCTCAGGACCCACAGAAATCTCTCAAGAAATTGGGAGATTTTTTTGTTTTAGATAGGACAATCGAAAAGGAAAAATTTACTTGAGTGTACACATATATCCTAGACGATAAATGTCAAATAGAAACAAATTGGGCCTGTCGCAAATGATTCGTTTCTCCATCGGCTTTCGGAAGGTTTTAAATAAAAATGCCATAAAAGCTCTCAGTCTAAATCGAGATAGCAAATTATAATACTTAATCAGCGGATTCACATTCTCAATACCTGGCAAATGTTTCAAATACGCAAACCTACTTTCTACCGATAATAACGCTTTATTAAAAAAGCTTTCGTTACTTTCAAGCCCATCATGATATACCGAATTGTCAATATGCAAAACGGGTAGGGAATTCATATACAACTGATACGATAGAAAAATGTCCATACCGTAAAGTTTTGACAAATTTTCGTTGGAAAACTTTAGAAAAACCTTTTTATCAATAAGAATATTTCCTGAAAGCACATATGCGTAAGGATTTACATTTCTTACTGCTTCCGATGCTTCTTCTCTTTCGCTTCCGTAATACCATCTAAAGCGTTGAGATAAGTGAGGAATATCCCGTCGATACGAAATACCACCTAAAATTACGTGGTAGGTCGAACTATGACTTTTATAATAGTTTTCAATAAAATTAGGAGATACGGGAATGACATCTGCATCCAAAAATAAAATCCAGTCATATAATGCCTGATTTGCAGCTTTAATCCGTGACCCGATGCGCCCCAAGTTCGTTGAATTCCATAAAATACAAACGTGATTTAATTTGGTAAGTTCTTGATTTTTTAGACGCGCTTCCTCCGACGTAGATGCGTCATCCACGATCAAAATCTCATACGTTAAAGAATTTCTTTCGCACTGCTCACAAAGAGCCTTGACCAAGACGGTCACATCAGTATTATACGTTGGGATGCAAATGGAAATTGGAACCACTATAATTTATCTAAAATGTGCTGTGCAGAGAGTTCGTTTAAACATGCCCAGTCTCCTCTAAAACACTCTTTATCTCCAAAAACAGAGCACGGCCTACATGTTAAATCATCAATTTGAACCACATCATTCTCACTTTGACCGTATCCTAAGAAACCGGTATATGGGTGTGTTTGCCCCCAAACAGAAATGCAGCGAGTTCCCATTAAACTTGCCAAATGCATATTTGCAGAATCCATGGAAATCATCAGTTCCAAAGAGCCAATTTTTAGTAGTTCGTCTTTTAGTGATAGTTTACCTGCCAAACTGGTAGTATTGGGTATGCATTCTTGCCAAGAAGAAAGAATTTCCACCTCGGCAGACCCTCCTCCGAAGAAGTATAAATGATTGCTTTTCGCGAGTATTTTAGCCAATTCAAATGCCTTTTCCTGAGGCAATACTTTCCCTTGATGCTGAGCAAATGGCGCAAAACCAATCCCTGATTTTTGTGTTGACGCAGGATTCAACGTGTTTTTTAGTTTAACGTTGAGGCCAATCTGTCTAAAGACGTCTGCGTAACGATCTATAGTCCTTTTAAGTGGCTTTTTATCAACATTCCAAACATCTGTAAGATTCTTTTTTTCCTTCTTCCCTTTATCAATTTGATAGACACGAAAACCTTTCCAACGAAAGAAACGATTTAGCGTATTGGTGCGCAACACATCATGCATGTCGGCAACCACATCAAATTGCACTTCTCTCTGTAATTGATTAGACAAAGAATATAATCCCGTTATCCCTTTATAAGCGTCAAGATCAATACCTTTGAAATGAAGACGATCAATACCCGAAAATAGATCTTCAAAATTTTTACGAGAAACCATCGTGATTTCAACGTCGGTATTCTGGTCCAGTATTTCTTTAAATACGGGAACCAACATGGCTACATCTCCAAAAGCCGAAAAGCGATATGCTAAAACTCTGATCAAGATTTTATTTGATAGGCTACGGCGTAAAATTTTATTTGTTTCGTCATGGCCATAAGACCATTCGCGCGCGAAGGCGACAGAAACTCTTGAAGTCCAATTTCTTCGATAAACTTAAAATCGGAGTCGAGAATTTCTTGTGTTGAGTGACCACTATAAATGGATGAAAGCATGGACACAATTCCCTTGGGAAGAATACCATCCGAATCGACATCAAAATACAGTTTTCCATCCTTAAATTCTGCATCAATCCAGACTTTAGACTGACACCCTTTGATTAGATTTTCGTCTGTTTTTTTATCATCAGGAATGCCTTTCAATTCTTTTCCAAGATCGATTATGTATTCATACTTCTGTTCCCAATCTTCAAGAAATGCAAAATCGTTCACAATCTCTTGTTGTTTTTCTTTGATGGTCATTCTTTGAATTTTATGCAACAAAGTTAATCAATTCGGTGCAGAAAAGGATAAGGCGTTATTTAACAAACTAAGAATTTTCTTTTCTTCATTCTCCCAACAATACACTGCAGCCGCTTTCGAAAGTTCGTTTTCATAGGAGACACGCCCTTTGGCAAGAACGCGTTTTATCGCGTTAGCAATGCCTTGTGGATCATGGTTTTCCACTACCTCACCAACATCAAATTTTTCTTTTATTCGCATCATCTCTGGAAAGTTGATCATGACAAGCGGAACTCGGCTTTGTATATAATCGCCGACTTTATTAGGCAACGAATACAAATAGCTAACCCCGTTATTTTCTTCCAGACTAATACCAACATCCGCGGTTTTTGTAAATTCTCGAAGATTTTCGGGGAGCAGCTTCCCGATAAAACGTACCTTGGTTTCTAATTTTTCAGACTGAACAAATCCTTCCAATTCATTTTTCAAAGGACCAGCGCCCGCAATGTGGAATACTGAATCTTCAAGATAGTGCATCGCTAGAATCATTTGCTTTAGTCCTCGAGATTGATTAATCGCTCCTTGATAAATAATTTTTTTGGGCAAATTTTCAGGAAATTGTGGGGTTGTATAAATTCGTCTCGGAAGGTTACCGACAACGACGGCTTCTACTCCATATTTTTTTTGAAACCAATCCGCATAACTTTGACTTTCGGTCATCATAAATTTGATATTGGGCATCAATTTCTGCTCTAAAAACCGCCAGATTTTTTGCGTAAAACGTCCCTCCACAGAAGGTAGTTCGGTAAATATTTCATGACTATCGTAAATCAATGGGATTCTCCATTTTTTAGAAATTCGGTAGCTCGGAAATAACGCATCCAAATCATTTGCCCACATAACGCTATCACGATCGACGTTACGTTTCAGAAATTTATACAATTTTGCATTGAATTCGATATATGCAGTTTTCAATGATTTCGAATGTATTGTAATACGAGAATAGGAATACGATCTCTCTAAAATTTCGTTACCGCCCCAATCATTTCCGATGAGATGAACTTCGTACCCATTTTCATGCAGCGTTCTACAAACCTTTTCTATTCGTTGATCTGTAGTTAAACTGCTAAACGCAGAAATAAATATTTTTTTTGACATTTTATTTCTTTATCAAATGATACACCTGTATAGCGCATAAGATCGCATTTGGAATAATTACGGGCCATAGCGGTACCTCACTAAAAAACCCATAAATAACAAAACAAATACAGCCTAATAAATTGACCAAACGTATTTTACGTAACTCCTTAAGTGCAAAACTAAGTACAATAAAAACAGACGCTGCGTATCCTACATACGTCGCAATTTCTGGGCTCATACAAACGAATTTTAAGCGTGAGTAAACGTACGTAAATTCCATGAAAATCTAAAATGAATTCTGCCATAAAGTCCAGATTCTATTTTGGTAAAGTATTTGTAACTTTTAATAAAATAAAAGGAGAAAATCCTTACATTTAATTTATTATTGAGGTTACGATTATGGATTATAAATTTTCAGACGGTCTTAGCAAAGTCTTTAAGCAAAGTAGAAGCGAGGCAAAGAGACTCAAGAGTGAGTTTTTGAGTACCGAGCATTTGCTATTAGGGATGATCAAGACTGATAACTCGGCGAAGGAAATTCTTCAGAATTTAAATGCCGATTTGACGCAAATTAGACGAAAAATAGAGACGCTGAATGCAGCTAATATGAACCCTCTTGCGGAGGAGATTACAAAAATTTCGTTTACGAAATTGGCGGATCATGCGGTAAAGAGAGCTGAATTGGAGTGCCGTCAATACCAGAGTACGGAAGTAAATACCGTTCATCTTCTTCTAGGAATATTGTACAAACAAGAAGATCCTACAACTAATATTTTGGATGCGTATGATGTGAATTATGAGAAGGTTTCACATGAATACTTAACTCTATTAAAAAATTCGGGACAGGCTTCTCCAAAAAT
>JAYRQH010000135.1:0-3647 GCA_041910715.1 Bergeyella sp. | reverse complement strand
GATTTTGCTGAAGAAGATGTGGAGTTTGCTGACCGAACCGCTTTAGTGGCACTAATTAAACGAATTCAATTGAAATTGCAATCGTTAATCGACAGTTTCCAGTACGGAAATGCGATTAAAAACGGTACCGCTGTGGCGATTATTGGGAAGCCCAACGCCGGGAAATCCACTTTATTGAATACGTTACTGAAAGAAGAGCGAGCCATTGTGAGCACGATCGCAGGTACGACGCGTGATACCATTGAGGAAATTCTGCATATTAAAGGTCATGCGTTTCGACTCATTGACACGGCAGGATTGCGTGAAACCGAAGATGAGATTGAAGCCATCGGCGTGCAGAAGGCCCGCGAGAAGGTGCTTCAGGCCGAGATTTTGGTGTATTTGGCGGCTGCCAATTCATCGGATTTTACGGAAGACCTTCAGATGATTCAATCGTTGGTGCGTGAGGATTTAGAGCTGATTGTTTGTTTAACCAAGATTGATGAGGTGGTTCCGACGGTATTCGATGACATCGAGAAGCAGTTACGCACTGCTATTGATGCTCCGTTTGATTTTATCAGTATTTCTGCCATTGAGCAGCGCAATATTCAGGATTTGAAGAATGAACTCTCGTCGTATGTTGAGAATTTGAAGGCTCAGGAAGGCGGTGTGGTTATTACCAATCAGCGTCACTACGAAGCTTTGCAAAAATCATTGGAATCGGTTACCCGAGTGGAAGAAGCGGTGTCGCATCACATTACTACCGAGTTATTGGCGTATGAACTGCGCAACGCGTTGGAACAGTTGGGAGAAATATCGGGTGAGTTTACCAATGACGAGGTGTTGGGGAATATCTTTTCTAAGTTTTGTATCGGAAAATAATTTTGGTTTTTTTTGCTTTCTTTTAATTTCTTTTGTTTGATTATCAATTAATTATAAAAAAATAATTTTCTCATTCTTTCCTTTTTTCATATATTTGTACACCATTTGTACACCTCATGAGGTCAAAAATTGCGACGAGGTGTACAAAACCGTACAAAATCTCTGTAACACCATTTAACACTCAGTTTATGAAAATTTCTTTGAAAGAAAAACATCTCAATACAGGTAGAATTAGTCTATATTTAGAGTATTATAAAGGCTCTACAACCGATATGAATGGCAAAAGACAACATATCAGAACTCAAGAATCTTTGAATATTTATCTACATCAAAATCCAGTAACAACTGCCGAAAAAAATGAGAACAAACAAAACCGGAAGTTGGCTGAAGGTATTTTGGCAAT
Source organism: Bergeyella sp. (assembly GCA_041910715.1). Lineage (GTDB taxonomy): Bacteria > Bacteroidota > Bacteroidia > Flavobacteriales > Weeksellaceae > JAFAFC01. Next base: position 2,383 of record JAYRQH010000135.1, on the reverse strand, counting down.
TCGAAAGACGGATTATATTCAAGGGCGATATGAAATGAAAAGCACCACTAAAGCAAAGAGAACTTTTATAAGTTTCTTTGAAGAATTGGCTGAGGAAAAGCAGAATTCTGTTAACAACTATGGTAATTGGTGTTCAACATTAATTCATCTTAAAAAGATTATTCCGCCGAAATTGACATTCGACGAAATAGATGATGATTTAGTAAAGAAAGTAAAAAGATATTTTGAAAATAATGCGAAAACAAAGAGCAATATTGCTTTATCACAAAACTCAAAATATTCTTATTTCAATAAATTTAAATCTGCATTAAGGAAAGCTTTTGATGAAGGGTATTTGACGGTTAATTATGCGTCTAAAGTAAAATCTTTTGAGCAAGCCGAGAGTCAGCGTGAATACTTGACTTTTGATGAACTTCAAGCGTTGGCAAATACGGAGTGCAAATATGAAGTTTTGAAAAGTGCGTTTCTTTTTTCTTGTCTTACAGGATTAAGATGGAGTGATGTGAATGCTTTAACTTGGGCTGAAATTCGAGATGAAGGCGAATTTACAAAAATTAATTATCGACAAGTAAAGACCGAAGGTGTAGAATATCTGTATATTTCAAAACAAGCCAGAGAGTTACTTGGTGAGCGAAGAACTCCTAAAGAGCGGGTTTTTGTAGGTCTCCGTTATGGTCCGGTGTTTAACAATGAAATTGTGCGTTGGTGTATGAGAGCTGGATTAACTAAACATATTACTTTTCACAGCGCGAGGCATACCAATGCTGTTCTACTTTTAGAAAATGGAGCTGATATTTACACTGTTTCCAAAAGATTAGGACATCGTGAAATACGCACAACAGCAATTTACGCAAAAATTGTCGATTCAAAAATGAAAGAAGCAGCTGAAATTATTCCTGAATTGAACATTGATCTTTAAAAATTATTATGTCATTTATATAAATTAAAGCCAGAAATTCTGTATAAGACGGAAGCCAATTAAGTTTCTTATTGATTTATAAATTATATTGAATTTAATTAAATGCATTTGCTTCGTTTTGTACTATTTTGGTCTTCATCATCTAAACTAATCTAAATTATTCTTTTTTAGCCTTTTCACATTCCAAACTCATCTAAATTATTCTTTTTTAGCCCACAACCCATTGATTGTATTGTAATTATAGTTTTCTATATAGACCTTTGCTTCATAAAATTAAACAAAATATAAGCAATGGAAAACGAAATTATTTTACAAAAACTCAGTCGGATAGAAAAGCACATTTTCGGTTTAAAACCAATTCTTAATGTCGAGGAATTGTCAGATTATACTGGATTCAAAAAATCGTATATCTATAAACTCGTACACGGCAATCTTATCCCATTTTCAAAACCGAACGGTAAAGTTCTATTTTTTGAACGCCAAAAGATAGACGAATGGTTATTGTCTAATAGCGAAAAATCCACTGATGAAATCCAAGCTGAAGCAATAGAATTTGCTTTCAAAAAGAAGAAAGCATAACCCGCCAGTTATGCCCTCAATTTTTGTTTCACCTTGAAACTGATGCAAATATACTAAAATATTTGCTCGGTTTCAGTATATCCTAAACTTTATGGAGACCGAAAAACAGTTGTATCAAGTGGATACAGCTACCAATACGATATTCGATCGTATCAGAAAATACCTTGCAAGGAAATACCAACTCCGCTTCAACGAAATCGCCTTGGAATTCGAGATAAAGACAGAGAATGGCGATTGGACTGGGTTGAACTTGAACTCGCTGTACATCGAACTTACTCAGGCGGGAATCAACATTGCGTTCAACAAACTTGAAATATTGATGCGAAGCCATTTGATTTCCATTTTCAATCCATTCGAGAACTATTTTCAAAACCTCGAAAAATGGGACGGCGAAAACCATATCCAACGATTGACAAGTTTTGTCAAAACTACGGATTCAGAACCTTTCCAAATCCACTTTGAAAAATGGCTGACAAGATCTGTCTTGTGTGCATTGAAGAGAGGATACATCAACAAACAATGTTTCGTCCTTTACAATACCAAGCAAAACAGTGGAAAGACAAGTTTTCTAAGATTCCTGATTCCGCCAAGTTTGGAGAAATATTACACCGAAGATATTGGCGTGGACAAGGACGGACTCATTGCGCTCTGCAAAAACCTAATCATCAATATCGATGAACTTTCCGTGATGTCCAAAACAGATGTCAATATTTTGAAGGCGTTTATTTCGAAGAATACTGTGAATGCAAGATTACCCTACGATAGAAAATCATCATTGATGTACAGAACTTCGTCGTTCTGTGGTTCAACCAACCGTTCCGATTTTTTGACCGATGAAACAGGAAGCGTGAGATGGATCATTTTTGAGGTATTGGAAATTGATTT
>JAYRQH010000134.1:0-7969 GCA_041910715.1 Bergeyella sp. | reverse complement strand
TACAGTATAATCGGCAGCAAGAACTTTGTACCTAAGTTTGATTGTTTCAAATCCCAGAAAACTAGGATATAACAAACATGCGCCATAAGAAAACTAGCCAATCCTACCAAAAAACCCCAGTGATAGAGCAGAAAAAAATCTCCGGAAAAACTTAGTACAAGCCCTAGTCCAAAGATTTTGTTAATCTTAAAATGCTGCTTTTTCGATTCAAGAAAATAGCCAAAAAACAAAAGCGGCATTAACAAGGATTTGGTATACAGTCGACTCTCATTGTTACCGACAAAAATAAAATAGAGATCTCCGATAAAAGCTATGCCGAGAAGAACAAAGAAAAAATTACGAATCATTAGTCTACTACAAATAACAAACGTTCGGCCGCCTTTTCGCTTGAAAAAAGACCATTATCGTAGACCAACTTGCCGTTAACAAACGTTTTTTCCACCTTAGAATGAAAATTAAAACCTTCCATGGGACTCCACCCACATTTGTAGAGAATAGTTTCTTTTTCGACAGTCCAATCTGCATTTAAATCAACAAGAACTAAATCGGCCTTATACCCTTCGCGAATAAAGCCCCGCTTTTCTATTCGGAACAAGATAGCGGGATTGTGAGCCATTTTTTCGACAATTTTCTCCAGAGAGATTTTACCGTTATGATAATTTTCTAACATGGCGACCAACGAATGCTGAACCAATGGCGCTCCCGAAGGACAACTGGTGTAAAGGTTTTGCTTTTCTTCCCAAGTATGAGGCGCGTGATCGGTAGCAACCACGTCGATTCGGTCATCAAGAAGTGCTTCCCACAAGCCATCTTTGTCATGTTGTGTTTTTACGGCAGGATTCCACTTGATTAAAGAGCCCTTGGTTTCGTAATCGTCATTTGTAAATGTTAAATGATGCACACAAACCTCAGCGGTGATTTTTTTATCTTTAAGCGGAATATCATTTCTAAATAATGCGGTCTCCTTCGCTGTAGAAAGGTGAAAAATATGCAAACGAGCACCCGTTTTTTCGGCGAGTTTCACTGCTTTTGAAGAACTGATATAGCATGCTTCTTCACTTCGTATTAAATGATGAAACTTCACCGGAATATCATCTCCATATTCAGCTTTGTATTTATCAGTATTCGCACGTATAGTGGCTTCATCTTCGCAATGAACACAGATTAACATTTTGGTATTGCTAAAAATAGTCTCCAACGTTTCCGGATTGTCCACCAACATATTCCCTGTTGATGACCCCAAAAACAATTTAATCCCGGGCACATTTCGTGGATTGGTCTTGAGAAATTCTTCCAAATTATCATTGGTTCCGCCCATCATAAAGCCGTAATTCGCAAACGATTTTTCGGCTGCAATAGCGTATTTATCCGCTAATAAATCCTGAGTCACTGCGTTAGGAACTGTATTCGGCTGTTCAATAAATGAAGTCGTGCCCCCCGCAATGGCAGCGCGACTTTCCGAGGCAATATCACCCTTGTGCGTAAGGCCAGGCTCCCGAAAATGCACCTGATCGTCAATAATACCCGGAAGTAAAAATTTCCCCGAGGCATCAATTACTTGGTCGGCTTCCGAATCCGCAATTGAATCTGAAATTTTTCGAATCAACGTATCTTCTAAAAGAACATCCAACGCCTGAATTGTGCCTTCATTAACTACCTTTGCATTTTTAATGAGAATCTTCATTACTTGATTTTAGATTTTATTACTGGGTAAATTTACGTATTTCAACCCTGAAAAAGTATGGAAAATTTTAGATATGCTTAGAATCTTCTACATTTGCTAAAAATTAGAAAAATTGAAAAAACTACTCAACGAAACCATCATCTATGGAATGGGATCTATACTTCCCCGAGTAATTACCTTCATCCTAAACCCTTTTTTCATCTACTTTATAAATACGGAGGAGTTTGCCAAATTCACCAATCTTTACGCATGGGTTTCATTTGTTAATATTGTTCTTTCATTTGGTTTCGAGACGTCGTTCTTTCGTTATTCTTCAGAAGAGAAAAATCGCAATAATGCATTTTATACTTCATTTTGGTTCTTAGCCTCGCTGGCCACTCTATTTTTACTGGCAGTCTTACTATTTCTCCAACCCATTTCTAATGCAATTGGCTACGGAGAATTTCCTGAATATGTTAAATGGTTTGCATGGATTGCTTTTTTTGATGCTATTATTGTGATCCCGCTCGCGTGGCTTCGGTTTAACAACAAGCCAATTCGATACAGCGCCATTCGAATTACACAAATATTAGTTCAAACATTAGTGGTATTGTCCTTATTCTTATTTGTCCCAAAATCTACTTCAATGAACTTAGGGATGAAAAGCGAAGTTTCGTATACTTTTGTAAGTAATATTGTAGGCAGCTTAGTTGGTGTCATCCTACTCATTCCTATTTTCATGAAAGTCCGTTTTAGATTTTCTGTAGAACTTTTCAAAAAAATGATTGGATATTCCTATCCTATTATGTTTGCAGGACTGGCTTTTATGGTTAATGAAAACTTTGATAAACTCGTGCAAAAGGGATTGATTGATGAAAGCCATGCCGGGGCCTATGGTGGATGTTACAAGCTTGCCGCATTGATGACACTTTTCGTAACTGCGTACCGTATGGGCGTAGAGCCTTTTTTCTTCAAGAAGATGCATGATGAAAATGCCAAGCAAAGCTATGCCGAAGTGACCGAATTTTTTAGCCTCTTTGCGTCCGTAGCGGCGTTAGGGATTATCGCAAATATTTCTTGGCTAAAAACAGCGTTTGTACCAGACAAATCGTACTGGATTGCGATTGACATTGTCCCGATCATTGTCATCGCCAATCTCTTTTTCGGAATTTATTATAATTTATCAACATGGTACAAGGTGACCGATCGAACTCGCATTGGGACCTACATTTCGTGGTCGGGCGCTATAATTACTATTATCCTCAATCTCGTTTTACTTCCGAAATACGGGCTCATGGTGTCAGCTTGGACTACCCTTATCGCTTATGGATTTATGATGGTATTATCCTATTTTCTCGGTCAAAAATATTATCCAATTCCATATAAAACAAAGAAAATATCGTTCTACATTGCCGTTCTAATAGTCTTTAGTTTCATTTCGTATTCCGTTTTTGACTCCAATGTGTGGATTGGAAATCTTCTGTTCATTCTATTTGCAGGAATGATTGTCTATAACGAACGAAAGCTTCTTTTTTCTTTAGTGAAAAAGTAAATGGATATTGCTATATTTGCGACCTTTAAAAAGGTGATTTTCATTAAAAATGTAACTAATTTTTGAGCGAAGTCATGATTTTTTTTAACACATACATTATAACAGATGAGAATAATCGTACCGATGGCTGGACGTGGATCCAGATTACGACCGCATACCTTAACCGTTCCAAAACCTTTAATTCCTATCGCTGGAAAGCCTATTGTACAACGTTTAGTAGAGGATATTGCTAAAGTTGCGGGTGAAGAAATTGAAGAAATTGCTTTCATTATTGGTGATTTTGGCGAAGAAGTAGAAAAATCATTGTTAAAAATTGCCGAAAACTTAGGTGCAAAGGGAAGTATTTATACTCAAGATGAACCTTTGGGTACCGCTCATGCTATAAAGTGCGCCGAGCAATCGATGCAGGGAAATGTCGTAGTAGCATTTGCTGATACCTTATTCCGTGCTGATTTTGTATTGGACACCAATTCTGATGGAGTAATTTGGGTTAAAAAAGTGGAAGATCCCTCTGCTTTTGGTGTGGTTAAATTAGATGACTACGGGTTCATCACTGATTTTATTGAGAAACCTCAAGATTTTGTTTCCGATTTAGCAATTATTGGAATTTATTATTTCAACAGTGCCGAAAAATTGATGGACGAGATCAATTACATCATGTCGAACAACATCATGGTCAGCGGCGAATATCAGTTAACAACCGCTTTAGAAAATCTTCGTTCTAAAGGCGCGAAATTTTCCTTAGGAAAAGTTGATGATTGGATGGATTGTGGCAACAAAAATGCAACGGTAGAAACCAATGCTAAAATTTTAAGCTACGAGACGCAAGAAATGTCAAAATTCCCTGCCAGTGCGATCATTGAAAACAGCTTGATCATTCCGCCTTGCTATATTGGCGAAAATGTGAAAATAACAAATTCAAAAGTAGGGCCTCATGTCTCTTTGGGTAATGGAACCATTGTTGAAAATTCAAATATTGAGAATTCATTGATTCAAGAAAAAACGATTATCAACCACGGTAATCTGAGCAATTCAATGATTGGTAACAACGCACAATACGTGGGTGTCGCTCGAGAAATATCGCTGGGAGACTATTCTGTATTGGACTTTCTTTCAAAATAAAGGCGAAAATAAAATGCAAACCCTCGACATACAACGCTTTGGTTTGGCTTTAATATTGTACCGCTTTTTGTAAATTAAATGGAATGAAAAAAATTATCGCATTACTAGGAATCGCATTTTTTATGGGCTCTTGTACAACGCAGAAGGCTACAAAACCTCCTGTTGATTATCAAGCGCCTAACGAGACTACAAGCCAAGCTTTTTTCAACAAAATTGAAAACAATAATCGGTTTAATCAGGTAAAAATCAATTCCAGAGTAAATGTTCAGGTAGGAAAAACAATTCCAACGCTGGATGCAACGATATATATTGAAAACGATCGTAAAATTTGGATGAATGTCGCTGTGCTAATTAATATGGCGCGTGGCATCGCAACGCCTGACGGTATAAAAGGGTACGAAAAGTTGAACAAGACCTATATCGAGTCCGATTTTTCATATATCAACAGATTGCTCAACGTTAATTTCATCGATTTTAAATCGTTAGAAAATCTAATAACGGGCCGTGCATTTATTCCTGTTAACGATCGGGATTTCCATTTCTCGTCAAATAGTCAAGGATTTTCACTACAATCTAAAAAAGATCAAAAAATAAACTTGGATGGCAAAACAAGTTCGTACGCTGTACGAATGAATTACGACACCAATTTTGATTTGAAAACGATAGAAGTGGACGAAACTTCTAGCAAAGGAAATATGCTCACTGTCGACTATTCAGGATGGGAAGCACAGGGAGATACACGTTTTCCGAAAAATGTTAAAATAATTATAAAAGGAGAAAAAAACGGTCAGATTCTATTGGAAAATACGAAATTTGAATTTACTACGATGGAAACTCCTTATTCCGTTCCGTCGAATTACACGAAAACTGATATTAAATGAGAAGAAGGTTAGGTTTTTTCATCGGCATTTTATGTTGTACGGTTGTCTCGGCGCAAACTGCGCAAAAAAAAGAAGACCTTCAGAAACAAAACGCTGCTCTCAAAAAACAAATTGCCGACATCAACCAAAATCTGGCGAAAACTAAAAACGAAGCAAAACTCTCTATCGCTTACCTTAACGAAGTCAATAAAAAAATTGGTTTACGAGAAAAGGTGTATACCAACACCCAAAAGGAGAAAAAAATCATCGAAGATGATATCTATCTTAAACAGCTTGAAATCAACCGTCAGAAAAGAGAATTAGCCGTTCTACGAAAAAATTATGCGGAAGTACTTGTAAAAGCATACAAAAATAAAGGCGCTCAAAATAAAGTTACTTTTATTCTGTCGGCTAAAAATTTAGGTGAAGCCATACGAAGAGTTCAATATCTTAAAAGCTATTCTGATTATCAGGATAAAAAAGCAGCTGAGATAATGGGTGTTGCAAAACAAATTGAGGAAACCGTTGCTCAAAGACAGAATGCTGTTAAGGATAAAGATAAATTACTTTCCAATCAGAAGACAGAACTTTTGACCATTTCAGCAGAACGCAAGCAAAAAGAAGTTCTTCTCGAAGAGTTTAAAAAGAATGAGGCCCAGTTAACTGCGGAAATTCGTCAAAAACAATCGGAATCTAAAAAACTGGAAGGTCAAATCCGATCCATAATAGCGGAAGAAATAAAAATTGCAAAGGCTAAAGCAGAAGCAGAAGCGAAAGCGGAAGCAGAGCGTATTCGAATTGCTAAAATTGCGGCCGAAAAAGAAAAAGCGCGTATTGAAGCTGAAAACAGAGCTCGAATAGAAGCCGCTGCCGAAGCGAAAAGAAAGGCGGAAGCAGAAGCAAAACGTCTAGCCGATATTGAGCGAAAAAAGGTAGAAGACGCCCGAAAACGTGCGGATGAGGCAGCCAAGGAAGATGCCACAGCCAAGGAAGAAGCTCGAAAAGTTGCGGCTGATAAAGAAGCTAAAGAAGCAGCCGATCGTTCTCGAATTGCTGAAGCCAAAGCTGCTGAAGCTCGAAAAGCCGAAGCCGAATTATCGAAGCGTAATGAAGACGCTAAGAAAGCTGCCGAAGCTAAAACGATGACCAATTTCGGAGTAGGAAGTGCGTCAGGGAGCAACTTTGCCGAAAACAGAGGTCGTATCGGATTTCCGGTGGACCGAGGAAACATTACGCATTATTTCGGAAGACAGCCCCATCCTGTATTTAAAAATATCGTTGAAGATAACATCGGAATTAAGATTGCCGTAGGAGCAGGCTCACGAGCCAAATGCGTATTTCCGGGAGAAGTTACCCGTATTGCTCCATCGTCAGACGGAACCAAAACGGTCATTGTCCGTCACGGGACCTATTTCACGATTTATTCTAATTTGCAAAGTACCAGCGTTGCACCCGGACAAAAAATAGCAGCGGGTGCTACAATAGGGACCATTGCAGAAGATTATGATGGCACCTACACTCTTGATTTTCAGGTATGGAACGGGCAAACACCAATGGATCCTCTGAACTGGATTTCACGTTAAAAATTTAAGTATCTTTGAAAAAATTTTAAAATGGAAATAGTTACAATTCTTGCCTTGTCATGGCAACATATATTAATCGTATTATTAATTGTTCTTGTTCTTTTCGGAGGCAAAAAAATACCAGAATTAATGCGTGGAATGGGATCTGGAATTAAGGAATTTAAAGATGCTGTTAAGGAAGACGAAAAAAAACCAGCTGAAAATAACACCTCAAATACGAATTCTACAAACCCTTAGAAAATGACTAATTTTTCGCAAAAAGCATGGGAAATCTTTAATCAGTCTATTAAAGATTATCATGTTCATGATGATGTTGATGCCACGGAAACAAACCCGTATGAAAAGAATACTTTGGAATGGCTTTTGTATGGTAAAAACTGGATTGATACCGTTCAATGGCATTTGGAAGACATCATCAGAGATGAACAAATTTCACCTGAAGAGGCGCTGAAGATTAAAAGAAGGATAGACGCTTCCAACCAAAAAAGAACCGACCTTGTTGAGTACATTGATAATTGGTTCTTTGCAAATTTTAAGGATGTACACCCAAATGAAGATGCTAAAATAAATACAGAAACTCCCGCGTGGGCAGTAGACCGACTTTCAATTTTAGCACTAAAAATATATCATATGGCATTAGAAGCCAATCGCGAAAGCGCTTCTGATGAGCATCGATTGAAGTGCCAGACAAAACTACAGGTTTTGGAAGAGCAACATCAAGATTTAACCACTTCTATTGATTATTTGCTAGAAGATATAAAAAACGGTACGGTAAAAATGAAATTATACAAGCAGATGAAAATGTATAATGACGAAAGCCTCAATCCGATTTTGTATCAAAAGAGCAAATGATAATGAAACCCTTTATATATCTACTCATTATACTACTAAGTTTAGCGTCCTGCTCTACAGAGAAAATTACATTTTCACCTGTTGGAGGTAATGCGAATGCCTTATCTGATGGCGCTGTACATAACCGAAATTTTAAAGAAAAATCTGACATTGTTTTTTATTCATCTGAGTTAACCAACCAAATGTCTACGATTCCAAAATTTAAAAACTCGGCGGTAAACGAAGAAGTGTCACTTCTCAAAAGATATGTTAAGGATTATGTGTATTCACTCCAGGTCTACAATATCGATGACAAAGCCAAAGCACTGGATCGTTTGGAACGGTCTTATAAAAAAAT
>JAYRQH010000133.1:0-3490 GCA_041910715.1 Bergeyella sp. | reverse complement strand
AGTAACTGATTATAGACAATGGTATACTAAAAAGTTTAAGTTTGCTTTTGATGCAGATTTAGCTTTAATCAGAACAACAGAAATGATGCTTATTGAAGCGGAAGCAATGTATCGTTTAGGTGATACTGCTGGTGCACATAATTTGTTGTATACTTTGCAAAAAAGTAGAGATGATAATGCAGTTAAATCCTCTGGAGCCAACCTTTTTGAAGAAATCTTAACTGAAAGAAAAAAAGAGTTGTACGGAGAGATGGGTGTTGAGTGGTATGATGCCAAACGATTACGAAGAGGTATTACAAGAGATTCATGGCACCGAGTTAATCTTGCTTCCAATCCATTACAGCCAGATGATAAACGGTTTTTCTTGAAAATTCCACAAGCTGAATTAGATGCAAACCCAAATATTCCAAGTGATATCAATGCTAACAGATAGTCATAATAACGATAGCCCATCTTCTGATGGGCTATTTTTTTTTCATACATTTGTGCAACATTTTATGGTATGAAGTACGGCATTATTTTTCTCTTTTTTGCTGGGTTGGTTCAAGCGCAAGTTTTACGAAATGCAGATACGAAGGTGGAATCTACTACAAAAGCATCTGATACAATTGTTATAGATAACGGCACAAAGGATTCGCTGAAAATTTTCAAACCGACCATAGAGGATTATCGCGTAAAAACGGAAAATTCCGACTACCGATTGATTGACACCACATTTACAGTAGAACATTCGTATAAATATACGCAATACAACAACCGGGATAATTTTGGTAAAATTCAGTTTGCGAATATTGGTGCTGGTTTTCAGAATTTGATATTCGATCGTAACCCAAATCAAACTTTAACTTTGCTGCCAACAAATAAATCGCACATAATTATTGGAGTTGATGATGTGAAATATTATGATGTAAAGACTCCGACAACTTCATTTTTGTATCATACGGCCATGCGTAACGGAGCAGCCCTCAATTCACGCTACACTCAAAATTTCGGAAAACGATTTAATTTTGCGGTTGAATATATGGGATTACGGTCGTTAGGATTTTATAACAATAATTTAGCGGCAAACAACAACACGCTTTTTTCTGGCCGTTACGATTCAAAAAACGGGCGTTATCAAGCGTATGCCCATTACCTGCATCAAAATGTGAATAATGAAGAAAATGGAGGAATCAAAGATCTCGATTTATTTCTAGGGGGCGATAGCCGTTTTAACAACCGAACCAATGTTCCCGTTAATTTCGCCGATACGGATTCGCGTTTTTTCTATCGACGTTATTATTTAAGTCATAGTTTTTTACCGTTCGATCAGGAAAAAGTACCTTTTAAAATCAAACACATCTTTTATTATCAAACCAATAAATATTGGTTTCAGCTCGGTGCAGCAGATGGCGCTTATTACGAGGCTTTTTATGATGATAGTACCAACAGGACAAAAAAATACTCCAAAGATTTAAGCAATACCGTTAGCTTGGTTTTTGATAAACCTAATTTTTATCTAGATGCTGGTGTGCGCCATCAACGTCTTATTTTGGGTGCTCGACGTTCATTAACAGCAGGCGACTATTTCCAAGAATATGATGAAAACCGACTTGGCGCGGTGGGTAACCTCCGAATCAGCCTTTGGGATAAATTAGATCTGAAATCAAAACTTGAGTTTTCTAACGGAAAACGATTTGGAACCTATATACTTTCAGATAATCAAGTACGCTTTGAGCCTATTCCGAATTTCTTTGTTGATGCGGATGTGGTATTTCAAAGCGCAGCGCCTAGCTTCAACTATTTGCTTAACTATTCTTCCGTGCTTACCTACAATTATAATTTCATGAATTTCAGTAATGAAAATTTATTAAAAATTGGCGGAAAGGCGGGCTTAAAGTGGTTTGATGCACAGGTTTTTGCAAACGTTTTTAGAGTTGATAATTATACCTACATCAATCAAGACGGTCAGCCTAATCAAAGTGCGAGTTCGCTGAATATTTCACAAATCGGTGGTGAGGCTACGTTTAAATATAATAAGTGGAATCTCAATACGCGCGTTCAGTTCCAGTCAAATCTAACGAATAAAGACTTATTTCCTGCTCCTAATTTTATTGGTAGGGCCAACTTATATTGGAAATCATCCGCATTTAAAAAAGCAGCCGATATCATGGCGGGAGTTAAAGTTTATTATTTTACAAAATTCAACTCTCGTGAGTATTCGCCGATTTTAAGCGAGTTTATACTTCCTTCAAGTCGAGGATATGCCATCGGAGGTCAGCCAATTGCAGAAGTTTATGTCAATATGAAAGTGAAAACAATGCAATTCTATATCGAAGCTCAAAATGTAACTACCCCTATTATGCAAAATAAATCATTTGCAGCTCCGTATTATCCGCTGTATGATTTTAGGCTTAATATTGGCATACTTTGGAATCTATTTCACTAAACATGGATGCAACAGAAATTTCCTTTTTAGATATTGATAGCATTCCGAAGTTGATTAAAGATTTTCTTCAACAAACAGTTCCGGAAAGCGAATCGGCATTTTTTAACATGCAAAATGCCGAGAAAAGCATGCGTGAGAAAGGAAGCTACTTTTCATCAGAAAAGCGTACGCTACTTTCAAAGGTTTTTCGCGAGCAGTATGAAGGATTTAATCTGGCTGAAAAGCAGCAACAAAATATTGATCTTTTACACAAGCAAACTACCTATACTATTGTCACGGGCCATCAGTTGAATTTGTTTTCTGGGCCTTCATTTTTCATTTACAAAATTCTGCAGACGATAAAAACTGCTGTCTATTTGAAGGAAAAGTTCCCCGAATCCGATTTTGTACCGGTTTTTTGGATGGCCAGCGAAGATCATGATTTTGATGAGATCAATCATTTCAGAACAAAGGAGCATTACTACGAGTTGAAGGCGAAAGCGGGCGGCGCAGTTGGTAGAATTGAAGTTCAGGATCAGTCCTTTATCCATCAATTTGAAGAAGAGTTTCGCGATACGATTTATGGTACCGAACTAATCCGTTGGATAAAAGAAGCCTATGCTCGAGGAAATACCCTTTCATTCGCGATCCGAACCCTTGTTCAGCGTTTGTTTTCTGAGTATGGATTGCTCTGTTTAGATGGAGATGATGCGCATTTGAAAAAATTGATGATTCCTACTTTTGAACAGGAGTTAAAGGATGAAAAACTCTATCAAGCTACGAAAAATCGCGTCGCATTTTTAGAAAAAGTCTACGGTAAAGTACAGGTAAATCCTCGGGAGATTAATTTGTTTTACCTCTCAGAAACTCGAAATCGCATTGAGAAACGAGATGCCAAATATTTTATTGTAGATACCGATATTTCGTTTACCGAAGAGGAATTGCTTTCGGAATTGCATCAATTCCCAGAAAAATTTAGCTCCAACGCTTTGCTAAGACCGGTGTATCAAGAAACTCTCTTACCAAATGTTGCGTATATTGGGGGCAATGCAGAAATTATGTATTGGCTGGAGTTAACACCCT
>JAYRQH010000132.1:0-2494 GCA_041910715.1 Bergeyella sp. | reverse complement strand
TTTTTTCATAATTGTCATCATAAAACTCCGAATTTAAGAAGTCTTTACCCTCAATGATATTTTCTGGAATGTAACTTCCTGAACCAATAATTATGGTGTTTGGCATAGTCGATTTAAAAATAATTAAAGAAGCAAATTTAAGAATAAATATGTAATTAAAGACAATGCAAAAATATTCTTACATTTGCATAAAATTGATTCTCAAAATGAAGAAAAATCCTTCATTAATCGGACTTTTTGCCGCTTTGTTGATATTTATCTTTGCGTTTGGGGTTTACTTCCTGTTTCTTGCTAAGAAAAATGAATATCTTGTGGATAATCCGACGGATACGCCCTTTTACTTCAAAATAAATAACGGTAACGAAAAAATTGTTGCTCCAGGCCAGTATGTAAAAGTGGATTTGCAAAAAGGAAAAAATGCAATCAAGGTGTATGATAAAGATAAGAAGTTGCTTTATGATTCAGCATTTCAAGTGAATAAACTTCGTGGTTTGCTTAATATTACGCATTCCGATTACTACATCAACACACAATACTACGGCTATAACATCAAAAAAGATTCCTTACTTTCTGCTTTAGGATCGACCACGATCGATGGTAAGTCGTATTTTGGTGCACCGAAACATTTCAAAAAACTCTACTCAGACGATTTTTATTACAATATTGACGAAGATTACGATAAGGTAATTAAGAACATCGACAAAGTAGAAACACGAACTAAAATTTTCAGAAAAGACGACTATATCCTCTATTATAAAGAATACTATAATTTTTAATTGTGAAAGAAGTTACCCCATACAACAATAGCGAAAGCAAAAAAGAGCAAGTTGAAGATATGTTTGACAACATCGCACCAAAATACGATTTGTTAAACCGAATGCTTTCTATGAAAATTGACGTTACCTGGAGAAATACCCTCGTCAAATGGATGAAAAATGACCATCCGAAATTGGTATTGGATGTTGCTACAGGAACAGGTGATCTAGCCATTGCTATTCAGAAAGGGACGGGAGCGGATGTTGTCGGGCTTGATCTGTCGCAGCAGATGCTTAATGTTGGTATCGAGAAAGTGAAAGAACAAAATTTGGATGGAAAGATTAGCATGGTAAAAGGCGATGCTGAAAATCTTCCTTTCGAAGATAATAAATTCGATGCGGTTTCCGTTGCATTTGGAGTACGTAATTTTGAAAATCTTGAAAAAGGTTTGGATGAACTGAAGCGCGTAGTGAAAGTAGGTAGCAGTGTTTATATTTTAGAGTTTTCTAAAGTTCAAGGAATAATGCGTCCTTTCTATATGTTTTACTTTAAAAACATCCTACCGCGAATCGGAAAAATGGTATCTAAGGACGATCGTGCGTACACGTATCTGCCGGATTCGGTGGAAGCATTTCCATATGGAGCCATTATGAAAAGTATTTTGCAACAAAGAGGCTTCTCCGAAGTGGTTTATAAAAAACTAACATTCGGGATCGCTACTATTTACAAAGCAACGAAATAGATGATGAATACAAAAACTGCATGGGTGGTGCTTCTTGCCTTGTGCTCGGGACTTCAGCTTCGCGCACAGCTATTCAATACGAGAGATCGAATGGATAATTTGGAGGATTTTGATGTAAGGAAATTCAGTTGGGGCTTTTATTTGGCTGGAAATAATTACGATTACAAGCTTACACTGGATCCCAACTACGGCATGAGCGAGAATAAAATGCAAAACTTGATTACATCCGAGTCAACAATGGGTTTTGGTGCCGGTTTAATCGGTAGAATGCGTCTTAACTCAAGCTTTGATCTGCGTTTGGAACCTGGTCTTCAGTTTGTTCAGCGCGATCTTACGTTTAACACACAAGAGAACGACCGCTTTATTACCGATCCTACGTTAATTCGTAACCCACTTTCCGATACTGATAAATTTAAGACCGTAAAATCAACGTATATTGATATTCCTTTGCTTGTGGAGTATCACGGTGATCGATGGTATAACTCCAGACCGTATGCTGCGGCAGGTATAAATTATTTGGTGAACTTGCAAAGTAATGAAAAGTCCGAAAGTGATAATATGCAAAACACGTTTCGATCGACTACCCATAATTTTGGTTGGTCTGCAGAAATCGGAATGCAATTTTATTTTAAACGATTTAAGCTTACGCCCGCATTTCGTGGAACGTTTTTCACCAACAATGAAATTGTAAAAGATAATCCCGAAACGCCACCTTATTGGGCAGCAGGTATAGAACAGGCGCAGTCACGAACGTTCATGTTTGTCCTAAAATTTGAGTAAAATTTAGCTAAATATGGTTGTTACAGACGAAATTAAAGAGAAAAATACCTCATTTTTCTCTTTTTCATTTTTCATCTAAATACTTCGTTAAAAATTACCATCTAATAACTATTTTTCCTATTTTTGCATAGGTTAGAATGATTCCTTGAGATGCTACAAGAACTTGAAAGTAATTTTTCAGAATTAGAAAAAAAGATTTTGAAGCTTAAAAAAGAC
>JAYRQH010000131.1:0-3694 GCA_041910715.1 Bergeyella sp. | reverse complement strand
TATCGAACTTTTAGCAAGTTTTAGTATTTCTTTTGTTGTCATAAGTTACCTCGTGAACTGTAGAAAAAAAATAATTTTTGAATCTTTTGCAAGAGCTTAAATATTTTTATTTCTAATTATAATTTAGTACTTTTGATAATATGCAAATTTAGCAAACTTAATATTAGATGAAGACAAACTCAACCGATTTATCCAAAGAATTAAAAAAGTATTTCGGTTTTTCACAATTTAAGGGGCAACAGGAAAAAATAATCCATACTCTTTTGGAGGGTAATGATGTTTTTGTGCTCATGCCCACTGGTGGAGGAAAATCTCTTTGTTACCAGCTTCCCGCACTTATTTCTGAAGGTACAGCCATTGTGGTTTCTCCGTTAATTGCCTTGATGAAAAATCAGGTGGATGCCGTGAATGGGCTTTCCGAGGAAGGCACTGCACATGTACTGAATTCTTCTTTGAATAAATCGCAAACCAAGCAGGTTTTTGATGACATCCGTAGTGGTAAGACTAAGTTGCTTTATGTAGCTCCAGAAAGTTTAATAAAAGACGAATATTTGGAGTTTTTGCGGGATGTAAAAATTTCTTTTTGCGCGATAGATGAAGCGCATTGTATATCGGAGTGGGGACATGATTTTCGCCCGGAATACCGAAATCTAAAACTAATTATCGATAAGATTGCACAGGTGCCTGTAATTGCTCTTACTGCGACTGCAACGCCTAAAGTTCAAGATGATATTCAGAAGACTCTGGGAATGGTAAATGCTCAGGTGTTTAAAGAAAGCTTTAATCGACCAAATTTGTATTACGAAATCCGCCCAAAGGTGAATGTTGACAAGGAAATTGTCCGTTTCATCAATCAACATAAAGGAAAATCGGGGATTGTTTATTGCTTAAGCCGAAGAAAAGTAGAGGAATTTGCGCAATTATTACAGGTCAACGGAATTGATGCCCTGCCGTATCATGCCGGCCTCGATCAGAAGACACGAGTAGCCAATCAGGATAAATTTTTGATGGAAGAATGTGACGTAATTGTTGCTACAATAGCCTTTGGTATGGGGATAGACAAACCAGATGTGCGATTTGTGATTCATTACGATATTCCAAAATCACTAGAAAGTTACTATCAAGAAACAGGAAGAGCAGGAAGAGATGGTGGCGAAGGAATTTGTGTCGCTTTTTATGACCCTAAGGATGTCGAAAAGCTCGAAAAGTTCTTAGCACAAAAGCCGGTTTCGGAACGGGAGATTGGTCTGCAATTACTAAATGAAGTGGTTGGCTACGCTGAAACCTCAATGAGTAGAAGACAGTATCTGCTGTACTATTTTGGAGAAGAGTTTGATCCTGAAAAAGGAGCAGGAGCAAAAATGGACGATAATTCGGTGAATCCACCAAAATTGGTCGACGCGTCAGCAGATCTCAAGTTGGTGTTGGATGTTTCTAAAAAATTAGAAGAAAAATTCCGAACCAAAGATTTAATCAACATTATCGTTGGCAAAGAAACCGCAGTAACGAAATCGTATAAATTAGAAACGCATAAACTTTTCGGAATCGGAAAAGATAAATCTGAGAATTATTGGAAAACCATAATTCGACAAGCGACCGTTCAGAACTTTCTTCAAAAGGATATCGAAACCTATGGTGTTTTGAAGGTGACAGCCAAAGGACAAAGTGTCTTAGATGGTTCGTACAAAGATGTTTTCCAAATTGCAGAAGACCGAACGTACGATTTAAATCAAACAACAAAGGACAACGAAAATATTCAAATTCAGTCGGCTGGAGGCTTGGATCAGGAATTGTTTGGCGAGCTAAAAGAACTTCGCAAAAAAATTGCAAAAAAGCTCGGGATTCCACCTTATACGGTCTTTATGGATCCTAGTTTGGAGGATATGACGGTGCAGTATCCCGTTTCGGTTGACGAAATTGCAAAAGTGTATGGTGTTGGTGAAGGCAAAGCGCGAAAATTTGGAAAAGATTTTGCCGATTACATTAAAAACTATGTGGAAGCGCACGGAATCGAACGTACGCAGGACATGGTTCTTAAACAAGTTGCCAATAAGTCGAGCCATAAAGTCTTCATCATTCAAAGTACCGATAAAAAGCTTGATTTAGAAGATATTGCTCGTGCAAAAAATCTAAAGATGGACGAACTTCTTAAAGAAATGGAGTCTATCGTGTATCAAGGAACTAAACTGAATATCGACTATTATATTGAAGATAATTTTGATGAAGATATTGTGGATGATTTTATGACGTTTATGAATGATTCGGAAAGTGACAGCATGAAAGTATTAACGGGTGAGTTCGGTGACGATCTTTCGGATGAAGAAATACGGATGCTACGTATTAAATTTATCAACGATGTCGCCAACTAGCGGATTACATACTTTTATAGGGCATAAAAAAAAATAGATTTCGGCAAGCGAAGCTTGCCGAAATCTTTTTCATTGAGCAGTGCTCAATGAAAAAGGTTGAGAACTCTTCTCTGTATTACGCTCTTTGTTTGGTTCATCATCCATCTTAAATCGAAGATTTCCACCTTTCAACATTTCGAAATGGTCTAAATAATTAACATTCAGACGTTCCCCTCGAAAGCGGGCAGAGTGAACATATCTATTTTTGTCTGAATTGGCAGGAGCTTCTATTTCAAGTGAATTTCCATTTTCGAAATGAATTTCTGCTTTCTTGAAAAGTGGCGCACCAACAACATACTGCGTGCTCGCTGGAGTGACCGGATAGAAACCCAAAGCAGAGAATACATACCAAGCCGACGTTTGGCCGTTATCTTCGTCACCGCAATATCCATCTGGCTGATGGCTGTATAAGCGATTCATCACTTCACGAACCCAATATTGTGTTTTGTAGGGCTGTGAAGTATAATTGTATAGATAAATCATATGCTGAATTGGCTGATTTCCATGCGCATACTGACCAAAATTGGCAATTTGCATCTCCCTCATTTCATGAATCACTTGTCCATAGTAGGAATAATCTCCAAAGTCAGGCGGTAACGAAAACACCTTATCCAGCATGCCAATAAATTTTTTATCACCACCCATTAAATTTTTTAAACCTTCAATATCCTGAAATACAGACCACGAATAATGCCAACTGTTGCCCTCTGTAAATGGACCTCCCCAGGAGTACGGATTAAAATTTTTGGTAAAACTTCCATCGGCATTTTTAGGTGCCATTAGTGAGAATTTAGGATCAAAAAGATTTTTATAGTTCATCGCACGCTCCTTGAAAATTTTTAGTTCAGTTTCGGGTTTCCCCAATGCCTTTCCGAAGGCGTATATTGCATAATCATCATAGGCATATTCCAAACTGCGGGCGACATTTTCATTAATCTTAAAATCATTTGGTATGTAACCCAATCTGTTGTAAAACTCAACTCCCTTTCTTCCTGTTGCGGCTGGCCCTTCATTATTGGCTCCATGAAGCAAAGCCTGCCACAACGTTTCGGTATCATAACCACGGAGGCCTTTGATGTAGGCTTCAGAAACAACCGATGCCGAATTATTTCCGATCATAATGCCACGATATCCTGGTGACGACCATTCCGGCAACCAACCTCCTTCTTTATACGCATTAATTAATCCTTCTTGCATGTCTTTGGACACCGAGGGATAGACCAAGTTGAGCAAAGGGTATAGGGCTCGGAAGGTATCCCAAAATCCCGTGCCGGCCAATAGGTGTC
>JAYRQH010000130.1:0-2318 GCA_041910715.1 Bergeyella sp. | reverse complement strand
TTTGACAGACAATGGGAAGGGACGATGAGTGACATCAATTTTGACCCACGGTTTAGCCGAAACATCATGGTGGATAGTAAATACATCCTTTTTATCATTGATAAATTTGCCGACTCGAGGTGGTTGCTAGACGAAATGAAAATTATTAAATAAACGAAATTCCCGAGTTCATCGGGAATTTTTATTTACAGTTATGCACAACGTCATTATTCGATATTCTGTACGCAAACTCTTTCGTACTTACCTCATTCTACTGATTTCCGGTGTACCTTTGGTTTTGATCTTGGTAGGCTATTCAATGAATGAAGCTGAACGCATTGATCCGCAATCCAAAGTCCTTTTGCAATTAGCAACTTTAGGATATTATCTATTGGTTACTATCTATTATTTCGTAAAGCGACATGTATTCCTTTCGAAAAGGATAATTGAACTCAATACAGAAGGTATTGTGATTTTAGAGAAAGACTTTTTTACATGGAGCGAGATTCAACATGTAAGATCACTACCAAAAGTTCGCCAAATCCATTCAAGAAATCCTGGAAGATTTACAAAGCAGCGGTATACGGTTTTAAAGATTAACAATGAAGAATACGAATTTTCAAAAGAGTATTTGGACTTTACAACAGATGAAATTGTTCAGCTCCTCATGCAGTTTAAATTACAAATTGAAAACGAAAACTTATTGAAAAAATCATGAACAAATAATATAAAGTAATTTTTATATAAAATTTGTAAATAATTGATTTTGAACTATATTATTTTATTAAATTATAAACAACTTTAACAATAGTTATAAGATTAGTTTTGTAAATTATTACGTTTTTTACACCATAATTTGACAGTAAAACAAAATTTTATATAATGATTTTATTATCAAATCATTACATATATAATTATACTACAACTAATAAAAATAGGGATTCCTGTTAGTGACGTAAAAAGTTAATGGTTTTATCAACGACTTTCTGTAAATCTAGCGGTAAAGTTTCGTGCTTCCACGGTGCAACAGCACCAAAGGTGTGATTGGCATTTTCGATCAAAAATAGCTCCGACTTAGGATTCCATTGATGTAAGGTTTGCGCCGCTTGTACCGAAACCGCCTCATCAGCAGTTCCATGAATAATCAGGGGCAACGCTTTTACTAACTCAAAAGACGACTCAACATCGAAACGTGATTTGTTTGCCTCATAATCTTCATACCATTGAAAGTGATGTGGCATTTGCTGCCCGGTACGGCCATTCAGAACGGTATAAACACCTGTTTCTTGCCAATTCTTAAAATCATCATTTTTCGGGAAACGGTCTAAGGTTTCCACTCCAGCCCATGTTACTACATGATGGATCGATTCGTTTTCCAAAGCTTCAATGATGGCAATTCCTCCACCTCTACTGTGTCCAATTAAATTGACCTCAGCCGCATCAACATTCTTTTGCTCAGTAAAGTAGGCCAAAATCGCTTTGATGTCTGCCATTTCTTTCGAATAATTATTTTCTGCGAATGCCTCTAAATCATCAAATTCGTGCTGGGTATCCAGACGCATCCCGTTATGGGAAAAATTAAATTTAACAAAGAAAAAGCCTGCTTCTGCAAACGCTTTAGCGACTAAATCCCAAGCTCCCCAACCTTTATACCCTTTGTAACCGTGTATAAAAACAACTAAAGGAAGCTTCTCTTTCGAGTTAGGATAATAAGCGTCAGCAAGAAGTGTACGAGTTGCCGGTGATGGCACGTGAATATTATGTTGTATTGTGATTTCCATAGTTCTAATTTACAGGATAAAAATAAAAAAATCATCCATTGTAGCGGATGATTTTTTGTTAAATGGTTTTGTCTACCAAATGCGTATTCTGTCGTTAGGAGCCTTGTACATTTTGTCTCCAGGCTTCGTTTGAAACGCCTCGTGAAACGCGTCTATGTTAATAATCGGTCCTACAGCTCGGAACAATCCTGGCGCATGCGGATCTGTTTTCACCTGATTGATTTTGTATTTTTCCGTCGCCAAGGTTCTCCAAATGGTTGCCCAACTCATAAAAAATCGTTGGTCTTGGGTAAAGCCTGAGATTAATCCTGGATCGCCCTTGTCTTTTAGGTACATTTTCATTGCATCAAAGGCAACAGCAGCTCCTCCAAGATCACCAATATTCTCACCGGAAGTAAATTTTCCGTTCACATGAATATCAGGAGCTACTTCGTATCCATCAAATTGTGATGCCAGCTGTCCAACTTTAAGATCGAAATTTTTACGGTCGGAATCGGTCCACCAGTTATTTAAATTTCCATCGCCATCGACACGAGAACCGCTATCATCAAAGCCGTG
>JAYRQH010000129.1:0-2578 GCA_041910715.1 Bergeyella sp. | reverse complement strand
TTTATAACGGGTTTCCAAATCACCGGTGGTACCAAATGTGTAGGTTCCTCCTAAGGTTAATTTGCGATCGTTTTCAAATTTTTTCTGATAAACTGCACCAGCAGTAAAATTAAATGATTTAATGATATTGGTGGTCTCAAAACCATTCACTAAATCAGCGTCTGTGTATGAAATTTCTTGTTTATCACTCAGTTTTCCGAAATAGAAATTGGTACGGAAACCTAAAGAAAAGTTCGAATTGATGTGATAGGATAAAGCGCCCTGCACATTAGACAATGTACCGTTTCCTGAAAAACGATTTACTTTTGTACTACCGTCGATTTCTTGCGAACTCACAATCTCGTAGGCTTTTGAGCTATACGGTTGATATCCTAAACCAAACTTCACCTTTTTCGA
This sequence comes from Bergeyella sp., assembly GCA_041910715.1. Lineage (GTDB taxonomy): Bacteria > Bacteroidota > Bacteroidia > Flavobacteriales > Weeksellaceae > JAFAFC01. The sequence continues at coordinate 2,182 of JAYRQH010000129.1, read as the reverse complement.
CAATGGAAAGGCCATTGAAATATTCGAGAGATAAGTGGAATGCTTGGTTGACTTGGTATCTAAATAATCTGTTTTGAAGTAATTATTCTCATTAGTTGCCTCCAAAGAAAATGAAGTAAGACCAAAATTTTGATTGGCAGCTGGGTTAGAAAAATTAAACTTGTTATTGAAGTCATTAACATACGCGGTGGAAACTCCACCCATCGCAGAAATGTCCACTGTATTGTCATATTTTACATCACCAATTCCAAAAGCAGCGTACGGAGAATTTCCTATAGTTTGCGCGTTGAGAAAATACCCCGCTGAAATGAATGACAGTACTACGATTTTTTTCATTCTTTATTTAAAAAATTGAGTGGCAAATATCTAAAAATATTAGGACTTTTGAAAGTAACATTGGTTAAAGTTTGTTAAGTACTGCAATTTCCTTAAGTTATGCTTATTTTAGATCGGTAATTTGGCAGTTTTAGAGCTAATTTTCCTATTTTTGATGACTATGAAATGGGAAGAAGTAATTGGTCAAGATGATCTCAAGAAACAGTTGCAGCAAAGCATTGACGATGGTCGAGTAGGGCAAAGTTATCTTTTTGTTGGGCAGGAAGGGTATGGTGTATTGCCCTTAATTTTAGCTTTCAGCCAAGAGATTTTCAAACGCGAAAATCCAGCGTCTGCACATAAAATGGAAACCTTGAATCACCTTGATTTTCATGTGAGTTTCCCTTCTTTCCCCTTCAACGGGAAAAATGTGAGTGAAAATTTTATCGCTACTTTTCGTGAAATGGTGATGGAGAATCCCTATTTTAGTATTGAAGACTGGGGAGAAGCCATTAATATCGAGAAGCAATTAAGCATTTCGGTTGCGGAAATGACGAACATTATGGAAAAGATGACGCTGAAAAGTTACGAAGGCGGACATAAAATTCTGGTCATCTGGAGAGCCGATAAAATGAATGCCGATGCCGCTAATAAGTTTCTAAAACTTCTAGAGGAACCTCCAAAAAAAACCATCATCTTTTTAATTGCCGAAACACTGGATCGCTTTCTACCAACCATTATTTCGCGTACCCAAGTCTTTGAAGTTCCTAGAATTGCGGATGATAAGATAAAACAGGCGCTTTCTTCCCAGCAAAATAGTTCGGAAGAGCAACAAGAGGCTGTACTCCAAAAGGCGCAAGGAGACTGGAATGAAGCGTACAAAATAATCTACAATGACGCTGCGGAAGTTGAGTTTGAGGATTATTTTATTCGGTGGGTTCGCGATGCGTTTATGGTTGTAAAAAATCCATCAAAATTGCGAGATATTATGCAATGGTCGACCGAAATTTCAGCATGGAATAAAGAAAAACAGAAAAAATTCTTATCCTATTGTGGCGAAATTTTTAGAATGGCATTATTTCAGAACTACGGTGCACAGCATTTAGTATATAGTAAAATTGACGAAAATAAATTGAAATGGGATAAATTTTCGCAATACATACACGGCGCTAATATCGAAGAAATTTTGACGGAACTCAATACGGCTAACTTGCATATCATTCGGAATGGAAACGTGCGGATTATCTGGACTGATTTGGGCATTAAAATGTCGCGCTACCTTCATAAACCGGCAACCTCTAAAGCACAGTAACTCACAAAAAAAAGCCTTCGAAATATCGAAGGCTTTTCTTGTATGAGGATAACTCTTATGCTTCTTCAGCAGGAGTTTCTTCTTCTTTTTTAGGAGCAGGAGTTGCTTTAGGAGCAACTTCAACTGGAGCATCCGATACGATATCGAACTCGTAGTTGTACTCAACATTTCTGTGAAGTCTGATAAGTGCAGAAAATTTACCTGTTCTTTTAATAGTGTTACCAGGGATTTTGATGTATTTTCTGTCAATTTCAACACCCTCTTTAGCCAACTCTTCAGAAAGGTTTGCGTTGTTGATAGAACCGAATAATTTATCACCAGTACCTACTTTTGTAGCAATCGTGATAGCCGTTTTCTTTAATTGATCTACTTTAGCATTTGCTTCAGCAACCAATTTAGCTTCTTCTTCTTTTCTAGATTCTAGAGTAGCTTCAAGAGCTGTTTTATTCTTTGGTGTAGCCAATACTGCAATACCTTGAGGAATCAAGAAGTTTCTTGCATAACCTGGCTTTACATTTACTGTATCAAACTCAAGTCCTAAGTTTTCTACGTCTT
>JAYRQH010000128.1:0-1660 GCA_041910715.1 Bergeyella sp. | reverse complement strand
GAGATTAAATTAATAAAGGGGTCTACATCAAATACCATCTCCGTTTCTAAGCAATGGACAGGAGGAATCTATAGGGAAGGAATAACGGTATGGATCGACTTTAACCGAAATGGTACTTTTGAAACTGGCGAAATGATCATGAATACAAATCCATCTACGATTACACTTGAAAAAGTGACTTTTGCAGTTCCAACCTCGGCGTATGCTGACGGTAAGGCAACCAAAATGCGAGTTGTATTGCGCTATAATGCAAATCAGACAGACCCATGTCAGAACTTTAACGATGGTGAAGTAGAAGATTATAATGTGGTTATTAATAACAGTTTAAGTGTCGACGATACCGCTTTGGAGAATGGCATCCGCGTGTTCCCAAATCCTGCTAGCGAAATGCTCTTTGTAGCTGGCCTAAAATCTGAAAGAAAATATCAAATTTATACGATGACAGGGCAGCTCGTCACACAAGGAAAGACAAACCGCGAAATAAAAATCAATAATTTACCGAAAGGAGTATATGTATTAGTGGTGGACAATGACCAACAGAAGATTCAAACGAAATTTATTAAGAAATAAATCCTATAAAAAAGCATCCTTAGTGATGCTTTTTTCTTGGGTCGTACTCATCCTTTTAAGAATGCGTATCTTTGCGGCTTAATTTTTTATCATGAGGCTAAAGTCCATTTTTCTTTTTGTTTTTGCAGTACATAGTACCGTATTTTACACACAGGAAAGTATAGAGTTTGAAGACAAATCCTTTGCTGAAATTCTGAACAAGGCTAAAAAAGAAAAGAAAATAATCTTTATGGATGCCTTTGCAGCATGGTGTGGACCGTGCAAACTGATGGAGAAAAATACATTTACCAAGGAAAGCGTTCGCTCTTTTTATAATGCCAATTTTATTAATGCGCGCTTTGATATGGAGAAGGGTGAGGGTCGAGAAATTTCAAAAAAATATCAGGTGTATTCCTATCCCACTTTTTTATTTTTAAATGGTGATGGCGAGATCGTACACAAATCATATGGTTATCAAGAAGAAGCCGAATTTTTACAAGTTGGTAAAAATGTCTTGGAAAATGCCAAGGGCGGACTCACATTGAGACAACGTTTCGAAAAAGGCGAGTCGGATCCTGCTTTTTTGTTTGAAATGTTTGTGCAAAACTATCAAACCGATCCCGCACTTGCAAAGCAAGTTTCAGAACGATATTTCCAGAGAAAAAAAGAACCAGCATTTACGCAACAGGAATTAATGATGCTTATTTATTTCTTGCGTAGCTCCGAAGATCCTAACTACCGCGTCTTTGCCAATGCAAAAAAAGAAATTTTAAAATTTGTTTCGGAAGAAGAATACAAGCAAATGGACACCAACTATAAACTGAATAGCTTGTTAAACAAATATTTCGATGAAAAACGCAATCAATTTAATGAGCCTCAATTTCTTCAAGATGCCTATAAACTAGTTTCTAAAGAAGAAGCTGATCTTTTTTCGGATCGTTTTAAAGTTAAATTTTATTCAAGAACAGGAAACTTTGCAGAGTTTTCTAAAGTAGCGTCTAGACTGTATAAAGATGGCGAGGGTTTTGATGCGAATGAACTTTATTTGGCGGCCTATCAGTTCAGTCAAAACTCAAAAGACTCTAGTCAGCTTAAGCAAGCATTAACTTGG